>JBGTCJ010000618.1:0-7892 GCA_041748895.1 Pirellulaceae bacterium | reverse complement strand
GGGCCACGCCGCTGTTCACCGCGATTCACCACGACGACATCCAACGAATCTTAGGGGTATCACGTCACGCTCTTGGCATGACTGCGCAACGATTTGGTAAAGATTTGCCGAGCCACCCCAGGAACTCACGCGGCGGAAGCGTCCTTGCGTTATTCTCAGCCCTGGAGACATCCGCCGTTGGCTGGATCCCCTCGACCGGGTGAGGAACCATGATCTCAAAGAGTGCAAATCAATGATGGAAGCCGAGCAGGAACCAGTTGTTCTGATCGCCGAGGATGACCCCAAGACGGCCAATCTGATCGCGAACTACTTGGAGAAAGAATCGATGGCCTGCGTAATCGCCACCGACGGAAGGCTGGCGCTAACGCTCTTCGCGCAGCATCAGCCACGTCTCGTGATTCTCGACGTGATGCTACCGAAGTTGAGCGGATTCGACGTTTGTACAACGATTCGTAGAGCCTCAAGCGTTCCTATCGTTTTCTTGACTGCGCGCGCTGACGAAATTGACAAGGTAGTGGGGCTAGGGATTGGCGGTGATGACTACATAGCGAAACCCTTTAGTCCTCGAGAGCTCGTGGCACGGATTAAGGCTCACCTCCGTCGCGCGACGATGACCATCGCCGACACAGTTTCCGTACCTGTTCAACCCGGCAAGAGCATATTGTCGCATGGCTCGCTAAAACTTGATATCGAGAAGCGAAGATTTACTCTTAACGATGAACCTCTGTCACTGACACCGATCGAATATACCTTGCTCAAAGCATTGATCGAAGGTGCTGGGCGAGTGTATTTAAGAAATGAGTTGCTCGACAAAATCTATCCGGATGGAGAGTTGGTGATCGATCGTGTAGTCGACGTTCACGTCGGTAAGCTCCGACAAAAACTTGGTGACAACCCCGCCGATCCAACTTATATACATACGGTGCGAGGGATCGGGTATCGATTTGCGGATCCGCATAAATAATCCAATGCATATTCCAATACGGCTCATCTGGAAATTGCTGTTGATTAATTCAACAGGGCTTTTGATTGTGATTCTGCTAATCGCGGTATCCGTTCATTCGCTCGCCAGTTCTTATTTTATGGATCTGATGCAAATCTACAGCATCGATCCGTCTGATGTGCATTCCATGTTTTTACGTTCAGTCGATCGCTATTTAATCATCGCCTGCTCGATCGGATTTTTGGTTTCTTCGCTGCTGAGTCTTTGGTTGAACTATCGACTTCTTAGACCAATTTCTCAAATTATGCATTCCGCATCTCGGATTACAGAAGGCGACTACGGCAATCGGGTGACTGTAAAAGGTTGTGGCGAGATTGATCAATTATCTGAGGCATTCAACAGCATGGCGCAGCACCTTAGGCAAGCTGATCAGCTCCGCAAAGACTTTGTCGTTGACGTCGCGCATGAGTTGAGAACACCACTCACGAATATTCGCGGCTACATGGAGGGTTTGCGGGACAATGTGATCGAGCCCGGTCCGGGAGTGTTCGAGTCTCTGCACGAAGAAACATTACGGCTCGTACGACTGGTCGAGGAATTACTTCAACTGGCGCGAGCTGACTCGGCGAAAACCAACTTATGCATGGACCGATTCGACCTTTCCGAACTCGTGCGGCAGAATCTGCGCAGTTTTAGTCTCCGTTTTGAAGACAAGCACATCCGAGTAACCCAGGATTTGCCGAGTGTCTTGATCGAAGCCGATGAGGAACGCTTGACGCAGGTGTTGACCAATTTTTTTGAGAACGCCTTGCGATACAGTCCGACGGGCGGAATCGTGGGCGTTGCGATCTACCCGGGACCGCGGCAAGTCCGCTTCGAGGTAGTAAATGATTTAACAGAGTTACAACCCGATGAGTCGGTCCCGCTGTTCGAGCGATTTCGCCGCGGGGACGTTTCCCGTTCGCGTGAATTTGGTGGATCGGGGCTCGGATTGGCAATAGTCAAAGAGCTAGTCGAGGCTCACCGTGGTACCGTTGGCTCTCGTTTCGAGAGTGGCAAAGCGATGTTTTGGTTCGAGCTTCCTGCGGTGCAATGAGAATTTAGTCATAATCTGCTGAGTCATGCAACACATGGAATCTTTAACAAATCGATATCAGAATATGGACGTAGCGCAACGAGGGATTGATAGAGTGCAGAACTTGAGCCCCTTTGCTCAAGCTTTCGTCACTTTTGAAAAAGGAATTGCGGACCATGAAACGTACGCTTTTATTCAGTGTTTTGTCGATCTTCCTTGTTTTGAGCCGGTCACAGGCGCAGAATGGGGATATGGTTGTGCCGATGATCGACGCCATGCAGGTCAAGGCGAAAATGATGGATCCGGCGGTGATGGTGGCCGCCGAAGGAGCAATGAAGGGCGATCAGTCCGTGGTTCCTTCGATAGTCGCCAAAGAGGTTCTCATTCATGAGATGATGACCAATGAGGGAACTTTACCGAGAATGCAAATGGCGGCCATGGCGTCTGAGTCAGGCAAGCCTAAGATGGCTGATGAAGGCAAGCTGAAGATGGCGATCGAGAAGATGATGGCGGACGACAGCCAGTTGCAACTTATCTTTCAGGAGTTGGTAGCGCGTTACCTGGCATCGCAAAGAATCGAACTGCAAAAGGGTTCTCCCGATGAGGCGGGGAGGACGAAAGTGCCGATGCTGGACGAAAACGCGATGGCCGAGGGCAAAGCTGAGATGATGACTGGGGATGCGATGACAAAGATGATGGTCAAGGAAAGCTTGTTGCAGGGACTATTGAAAGATCCCGAGGTAATGGGCGTGGTTGAGAAACAAGCAAGGAGTTTGCAGAATACAGCCATGTATAGCATGATTGCGGACAAAAACTTGATGATGAGGATCGACGCGATGACAAAGGAGCCAGCGGAGATGAAGGCTGTTTTGAAGGAAGCCATGATGCGTAGCTCCATGGGATCGCGTCGAATGATGATGGATTGAAATCGGTAGACAACTCCGTTAGATTCCAATTCGGAATCGCCTGTGTTTTTTAACATCGTTGTGTCGGCCAGCGATGTTGTTTCGGCATTCTCGCTTTGGCGGGGCTATTGTTTAGTATGGCTCAGCACGTTCCGGTGAAAACTGCCGCCGAAAGTCATGTTCTCCGGTGCATGGAGATCTGGAGTGGCAGCAATTCGATCGAGAATGGCATTTCCTCGCCGGGGATGGATGTGTGGATCTACAGTCAGCCCTATCACGGACAAACGTCTGGAGGAGACGTTCACTACCTGTCGCTATGCGTTGGCGGAATCGTAACTCGTTTGGTGCTCGCCGACGTCGCGGGACATGGTGAACTCGTCGCGTCCACTTCGACCGCGTTGCGAAAGTTGTTGAGGCGATACATGAACGTAAAACAACAAGACCGATTGGTCGCCGAACTCAACGGCGAGTTCACACGCAGTGCGTCCGAAGGGCGGTTCGCGACGGCAGTCATCGCAACATTCCTTAGCCATAAGCGCAAGCTTTTGCTAACCAACGCGGGGCACCCACGGCCTCTTATTTATCGAAGTGCCTGCCGTGAATGGACATACTTAGATGATTCAATGCTCAAGTACCCAAGTGCCGAGGGTAATTTCCCACTTGGCATTGTGGATGACTCGAGCTATCAGCACTTCGAAATAGATATTGAAGCGGATGATTGGCTGCTGCTGTACACTGACGCAGTTACCGAGGCTGCCAACGAAAGCGATTTGCAATTGGGTGAGCGGGGATTATTAGAGTTTGTGAATCATTTGGATGTCTGCGGATCTCCCGCTGAACTCGGTGGATCGTTGCTGAGTGAGGTAGCCGATTTCTCCGAAACTCTGGACTCTGATGATGTGACAATCATTTGTTTAAAGTTTAACGGCCGTTACCGTCGTCCCGGTGTGTTAGAGAAGCTAAAAGGGTACGCAAAGCTGATCGGTGGAAGCTGATCGATTTCTTGCTTATGGTACAGTTGCCCAAATCACTTATCGCGGATTCGTCATATGGACGCCGTTCGTAGTCGCGTGGAAATGAGAGGGAGGCAGTCTGGAATACTTTTAGCCCATTCGCGTGATCGCGGTTCACTTTAATGTTTCCCGTTGTTTCAACGGCTGGTTGACTCTTCGTTATGGTTGCCGATTGCAGCGGACACGTCTTGAGGTCGTGACAACATGCCGCCCGAAATGGTGCGGGCCTGAAACCCGTTTTGCAATAGAATGCGGGTTGCGTAGTAGGCCCGCTGGCCAGAGCGACAGATGACCAGAATCTCGCGATCGCGGGGGATTTCGCCCAGCCGGGTTCGGAGTTGCGGGAGCGGGATATTGGTCGCGCCCGAGGCGGTCTCAACCTCCAATTCCTTCGGATTCCGAACATCGAGCAGGAATTCCTCGCTCAATGATTTCCAGTGGCAAATCGGCATTTCGCCACGCAGGATGTCAGCGGCGATCATTCCCGCGAAATTCACCGGGTCCTTTGCGCTGCCGTACGGCGGCGCATAACATAGCTCAGACTCTTCCAGATCGTAAACCGTGCAATGCATCTGGATTGCCATGGCAAACGAGTCAATCCGCTTAGGAACACCTTCCTCGCCGATAACCTGAGCTCCCAGCAGACAGCCGTCTGATTTACGGAACAGCACCTTGATCGCGAGCATTTTGGCGCCCGGGTAGTAGCCGGCATGCGAATTGGGATAAAGATAAATTCGCTCGTAGTCGGTGTCGCCGAGTGTTTTGAGTGTCTTCTCACTCACGCCGGTTTGAGCGATCGTGGATTCGAAGAGTTGAAGGATCGACGTGCCCTGCGTACCGCGGAAACGCGAGTCGCGTCCGGAAATCACATCCGCCGCGATGCGTCCCTGTCGATTCGCCGGCCCCGCCAACGCACAAAGCGTCCACTGCCCAGTCACAAAATCTTTCACTTCAATCGCGTCACCAACGGCAAAAATATCGGGGTTGGTCGTCCTCAATTGGTCATCAACACGAATTCCTCCCCGCTGGCCGATTTCGATTCCGGCCATCTTTGCCAGACTCGTCTCGGGACGCACACCAATCGCCACAATCACTATGTCCGCCGGATGCACCTTTCCGGAACTCGCGATCACTTCCAGTGATCCGCTCTCCGTCTGACGAAACTCAGCGACTCCGTCATTCAGTTCCAGCCTGACTCCTTGATTCATGAGGTCACGTTCGACAAGCTTGGCCATCTCAGGATCGAGTGGAGGCATTACCTGGTTCAGTCGCTCGATGAGCGTGACTTCCAGACCGCGCTTCGCGAGGTTCTCGACCATTTCCAGCCCGATAAACCCGCCACCGACGACCACGGCGTGCGAAGGCCTCCTCCCCGACTGATGGCCGGCATCGGTTTCCATCCCGGACGGCTGAGGAGCTCGCTGGTCCAGCCAGAGGCGGATCTGCCGAGCGTCCGGAACGGTCCTGACCGTGAAGATTCCCGGCAAATCAATTCCCGGAAGCGGAGGACGAATGGGTGCCGCACCGGGAGAGAGAACCAGTTTGTCGTAGTGCTCGGTGGAGACCTCCCCCGTCCGATGGTCCATCAGCTCGATGGTCTTTTCGGCTGACGATACGCCGATCACTTCGCACCGCGTTCGACAATCGATCGCAAACTGGCTGCGGAATGTCTCCTCCGTGGCCACCAACAGACTGGCCACGTGCTCGATCACACCGCCGACATGATATGGCAGCCCGCAGTTTGCGAAGGAGACGTAGGGGCCACGTTCTACCACCAGGATCTCGGCGTTCTCGTCCAACCTCCGCAGTCGTGCCGCGCACGAAGCTCCCCCGGCCACGCCGCCCACGATGATCACTCTCATCCGTTCCACTCGTTCGTTTTTTCGTTTCTTGACCAATTCGTCAAAATAAGTACCAAACCCGATTTCCAAAAGCCTGGGACCCCGCCCGAAGCAGGTTATCCGTGAGTGGCCCCTGTTTTGCTGACTGAAATCCAGCCGATCCCATCCCCTCAATCGGTACTTGATTTGCTCTCCATTTGCTATCGAGTTGCCTTTTGAGTGGCCTCCGATTTGCATCTCGTATTGCTCGAAGTTTGCATCTCGTATTGCTCGAAGTCCGGGCGGTACCCTGAACCTGCGGTATTAGGATGAACGAACACATCGACCCTAGTCAGCACGACGCGAAATCGCTGAATGAGTTGCGGGCTCAGTGCGATTGGTTTCGAGTGGCTTTGTCAAGCATCGGCGATGCGGTGATTGCCACCGATACACTGGGACGAATCACATTCTCCAACCCGGCCGCACAATTACTGACGGGCTGGACGGAGGATGAGGCTGAGGGCATGCCTCTGCAGGAGGTGTACCACATCGTCAACGAGGGAAGTCGCCAGAGAGCCGTCGATCCCGTTGAGAAGGTCCTCCGGGGTGACACCGTCGTTTCCTTGGCCAATCACACGCTGCTTGCCCGGCGAGGCGGCAATGAAATATCCATTGCCGATAGCGCCGCTCCCATCCGCAATGCGGCGGGGGAGACTACAGGCGTGATCGTCGTCTTCCGTGATGTGACCGAACAGCGGCGGGCGGATATCGTCGCGGAAGACGCCAAGCGTTACGCAGAAAGTATCGTCAATACCGTGCGGCAACCCCTGTTGATTCTCGACGGCGACCTTCGTGTGAAAACCGCCAGCCGGTCCTTCTACCGCGCCTTTGATGTGGTGCCCGAGGAGACCGAAAACCGATCAATTTATAACCTCGGCAATGGGCAATGGGACATTCCGGAACTTCGCAATCTACTGACGGAGATTCTGCCTCAAAACACGTCGTTCGACGACTTTGAAGTCGAACATGATTTCGCGTCCATTGGGCGTCGCTGCATGCTGCTCAATGCTCGCCGAATGTATCGAAAACAAGAACAAACGGAGCTGATCTTGCTCGCGATCGAGGACGTGACCGAGCAAAGAAGAGCCGAGCGAGAAAGATGTGAGATTGAGACTCGATTCACCTCTTTGGTGAAAAACATCAAAGATCACTCGATCTTAACACTCGACTGTTCGGGACTGATCACCAGTTGGAATCGAGAGGCGGAGAAAATTTTTGGGTTCTCCGCTGGGGAGGCTATCGGGCAGCACTTTTCCATCATCTTCACTGCCGAGGATCTGCAGCAGGGTGTACCGCAGGATGAGCTCGACATCGCCAGGGAAGTGGGTCGGGCCGAAGATGAGCGGTGGCACCGGCGTAAGGACGGCGGCTTGTTCTGGGCACTTGGAATCGTAACGCCGACCATCGACGCTGACGGGACGCATACAGGATATTCCAAAATTTTGCGTGATATGACCGACCGCAAGCGAGCGGAGGAGGAATTCCATCGGTTCGCCGTCGAATCCGACCGGCAACGACGAGTCTACGAAACGGCACTTTCCAATACAGAAGACTTCCTTTACGTGTTTGATCTCGATGGGCGATTCACTTTCGTCAATCGGGCGCTGCTGGCGCTGTGGAAGAAGGACCTTTCGCAGGTAGTCGGTAAAACCTTCTCGGAACTGGGCTACCCACCCGAGTCTGCCGCTGGGCTCCAGCGGCAGATTCAACAGGTCATCGATACAAAACAGTCGGTAAAGGACGAGTCCCCGTACACGAAAGACGATGGTGAGCGGCAATACGAATACATTTTGGTGCCAGTCACCGGCGCGGACGGACGGGTTGAAGCGGTGGCAGGTTCGACACGTGATGTCACCGAACGGAAAGAACTGGAAGACAGTCTGCGGCAGTTGGCGGCCGATCTGTCGGAAGCCGACCGCCGCAAAACCGAGTTTTTGGCGACGTTGGGTCATGAGCTTCGCAATCCGCTCGCTCCGATCCGTACGGGATTGGAGGTGATGAAGCTCGTGTTGGATGATCCGGTGCAAATCGAAGCGACGCGCCGATTGATGGAAACTCAGGTGCAGCAGATGGTGC
>JBGTCJ010000617.1:0-4065 GCA_041748895.1 Pirellulaceae bacterium | reverse complement strand
GAAATGAGGATGCTGAGCACCCACCCGGCAATCTTTTGTCTCTGTGATCCACTCATTTTCTGTTCTCCGATCATTCGCCAGCAATTATTGTTTCAACATCATGCCAAATCGAACAATTACACTACATCTGGAATGCTGGGTTCCACAAGGTGTGCCAGTTGGGTAAGTGACTCTTGCCATCCGAGGTAACATGCTTCGGTCGGAATCAGGTCTGGAATTCCTTCCTGCAAGATCTCCAAATCGGTACCGCACGACACGGCTCGAAGCGAAATGGTGACCTGCATTTCGCCCGGCAGATTTGGATCGTCAAATCGATCGGTGCGCTGGATTCGTTCATTCGGTATCAGCTCGACGTACTTCGCCGAAAACGAGTGTGCATGGCCAGTTCCGAAGTTGGTGAATTACATTCGATAGCCGCCTCCCACTTTCGCATCGATCTCGTGAACTTTGCCAATGTATCCATACGGCGGAAGCCAACGCGCCAACGCATCAGCGTCCAGAAATGCTTTAAAGATACGCTCCGCCGGTGCGCGAAGCACGCGATGAAGTCTTACTGAATTTTTTGAGTCTGACATTGATTCTCTCGTTTAATACTAATCGTGCGTAGGAAGCGATGGCCACAAATGAGGATACGACGCAGATCGCGATGAGCGATTTTTGGAAACCGCTCGCTACAGTCAGAGGCAATGCGAATCCGGTCGCGATGCTAAAGTACGCAGCAAGGCATAGTGGGCATTTGGGGATCAAAAACAGCGTACAGGTTGGAATTAACCATCCGGCAACGGCATGAATGAACCGCCTTCCCGGCGTCGTCGGATTTTTCCATGTCTTGCGATTCAGTCGACAGCAAGGGGACATTTTATTCGATCTGCGTCGAGACGTACTCATCGTGCCTGCGCCACCAAATATAGGGTTCCGATTGCGGCCATCCAGGAGGTGAGTCTTCCCACAACTCTTGACGTCCCAAAGACGCCATATCGAGCAGAGTAAAGTTGCTGAGCAGGACCTCAACGCCACGGCGACCGGTGAAGTACGTCTGATAAACGTCGTTGCCTTCCCGCAGGAACATGCTCAGGCCATGGGCTTCCCCTTGCGGCGTCGTCACACCCAGGTCGTCATTGAACGAAGTGCCGGCTGATGAGTACCAAGGCAAACGCCATCCCATCCGCGTCTTGTAGGCTTCGAGGTTTGCCAGCGGTCCACGCGAGACGAGAGCCAGCGTCAGGTCTCTGGCGTTGAAATGAGACGGATGGCCGATATTGTCCACGAGAAGCGAGCAACCAGGACAGCCGGCCGTGGGCCAACCGCCCACACCTTTGGCAAACATGAAGTGATAGATCGCCAACTGCCGCCTACCCTCAAACAAATCAACCATTCGCACCTTTCCCGACGGGCCGTCAAAGACGTAGTCGGTCTCAATTTTTACCATCGGGAGTCGACGGCGCTGGGAGGCCAATCGGTCTCTCGCGTGTGTCGCCTCCCTTTCTTTTAATCCAAACCGCTCGAGAGCCTGTTGCCAATCGCTCCGTGATACGACTTTGGGGCGCGGGGTCGTCGGATTTTCCATTTCACTTTCCGCCGCCGCTTCAGGGGCAGTGCCAATTTTGGCATGGCGAGCTGATATTAACTCATTCACCTGCTCATCCGCGGGGCGAATTTCGAACGGGCCCACCTTCACGCCGGGATGTTGCGACATCAACGCGATTGCGTGATTCAAGTCGCGAGCCTCAAGCAAAAGAATTCCTCCGAGCATCTCCTTCGTCTCGGCGTACGGCCCGTCCATCACGTCGACCGAACCGTTCTTCATTCGCAAGGTGACTGCGTTTCTCGCTGACTGCAACGCTTCGCCGCCGAGAAAGTGGCCACGACGCCGCAGTTCGTCGTCGTAGGCAAAACACTCTTCCATCATTTGCTGTCCCTCTCGATCAGAGAGCGACTCGAGTTTGGATTCTTCGATAAATCCCATGCAGACAAATTTCATGGTTTCGTTTCCTGCGGTTTTCAGCGGCTGAATCACGCGGCATTTCGTGGTCGGTTGATCGTTATCGATCGGCAGCGGTGAAAATCGACATCACGTCGGAAAAATCGCGACAAAAAGGGACCGCCGGCGGGCGCGGAACGAACGGACCGTAATCCCGCAACGCGCCGTGCTGACCAGACCACCACCCGTTGTTCGATAGCACAGTGCCCGCTAAATTTGCACACTGACGCAAATGTGCAACAGAATGGGCAGGCATGAAACCACGCGAAGCTCTCGACTGCTGCGGACCGATCGACGATCTGCTCGACGCCGAACTCTTCAAGGCTCTGGGCGAGCCGACGCGTTTGAAGCTGCTTTCCTGCCTGGCCAAATGTGGTCGAGCTTGCTCGGTTACTGAATTGACCGAATGCTGCGCGGTTGACCTGTCCGTCGTATCTCGTCACCTCGGTGTGCTCGAGAGGGCAGGGGTTCTCACGGCTACCAAAAAGGGGCGAACGGTTTTCTATGCCGTACGGTACACGCACCTCTCAAATGCTTTTCGGGATTTGGCGAGCGCAGTGGAAGATTGCTGCCCTGAACGTACCGCTACCAAAGCGTGATCTGGCGGTTCGCGTACACCTCACTTGAATAAGCGAATATTTTTAGCCGCACATCGTGTAGCTCACGAGATCCAAAAGCGAAAGAACTAAATGGAAAAAATTGAGAAGGCTGGGATCAGCTTCTTTGAAAGGAATCTGACGTACTGGGTGGCACTCTGCATGGTTTTCGGCGTTTTGATCGGCAAGTTCGGGCCTGCCATCCCCGCCTTTCTTACTCAATTTGAGTACGCCAATGTATCGATACCGATCGCCTTCCTTATCTGGTTGATGATCTACCCCATGATGATGAAGGTCGACTTTGCAAGTATCAGGAATGTGGGAAAGAATCCGAAGGGGCTTTACGTCACGTGGGTGGTGAATTGGCTGATCAAGCCGTTCACGATGTTCGGCATCGCAGCTTTCTTCTTCTACGTTGTCTTCAAACCCTGGATTTCACCAGATTTAGCTAGGAATTACCTTGCCGGCGCCGTGCTGCTCGGAGCCGCACCCTGTACGGCGATGGTGTTTGTGTGGAGTCACCTGACTCGCGGAAACGCGGCATACACCGTCGTGCAGGTTGCGACCAACGACTTGATCATTCTGGTGGCATTCACGCCCATCGTGGCCTTTTTGCTGGGCATCGGCGGAATCACGATTCCCTGGATGACGCTGATTGTTTCAGTCGTTCTTTTTGTAGTCGTTCCGTTGGCGGCTGGCATCGTCACACGCAATCTGGTCATCCGGATAAAGGGTGAAGACTACTTTCAGCATTCGTTCATACCCAAGTTTAAGAACATCACGATCGCTGGATTACTCTTGACCCTGGTTTTGATTTTTTCGTTCCAGGGCGAAGTGATTGTTGGCAATCCACTCCACATCTTACTCATCGCCATACCGCTCATTATTCAAACCGTATTAATCTTTTTCCTTGCCTATGGTGCTTGCTACCGGCTTAGGTGCCAGCACGATATCGCGGCCCCAGCTGCGATGATTGGGGCGTCAAACTTCTTTGAACTCTCCGTTGCGGTCGCGATCACTCTTTTCGGTGCGTCGTCGCCGGTCGTGCTTGCAACCATTGTCGGTGTGCTCGTTGAAGTACCGGTGATGCTTGGATTGGTGAAATACGCAAATAACACCCGATCCAAATTTAATTTTGGGTCAGTCGCGGACTTCAAAGTTGAACAAACCAAACTCAAAGAATGACGAGACATTTGAGCGGTTTTTCTTTCCGACCGACCTTTCTGAAGTGGACTTCAATTTTAAGATCTCGGACGCGGTTTTATTAGATAGAGAACCCGATGGGTTTCGACCGGCCGCTGCGGTAGGCTGCCGTCCATGCTGATCGCCACCCCGTGCTTCGTGAGCATGCTCGTGAAAACGCGGCTCGTGAACTGGGTCCCTTGGTCGTTGTTCATCATTTCTGGTGTCGCTTGGTCAAACGCTTCGTCTAAGGCATCCACGCAGCCGCAAGCAGAGGAGCAGCGGAATAGGCACAAAGGAGTCCTG
>JBGTCJ010000616.1:0-4021 GCA_041748895.1 Pirellulaceae bacterium | reverse complement strand
CGTTCAGTCCGCATGCTCGCGCATGGCGGCTGGTATCTCCACCGACCGGATCCGGCGGCTTCCAATCGTAACGCCACGGCGCGAGCCGTGCGGCCTCGCGAGCGACATGACGGCTCAACCCATACCAGCCGTAAGCGCCAGCGACCGGGCCGATCGAACGCTTTCGATCCGCATGCTCGCGCATGGCGGCTGGTATCGCATCAACCGGTTTGATCCGCATATCCGTCAAAACGCGACTCCGATTCGATGCGATCGCGACGCGTGGTGCCATTCCCGCCTTCGCTGTTGCCAAGAGCGTGACCTAGCGTTTGTTGGCACGGCGTATCGAACGACAGAACCCAGCGAATCTCGTGGGTTTCGAGTCTCGCGTGTGCCTCCTTATCTGAATTCTTATCAGGCACATTCGATGATCAACTCCTCTGCCACAGCGGCATTGGGAAGCAACCTAGCGCCTACGACCGCACTTACGCAGAAGGCGGTTGATGGCGCTTCGGGCGATGTAGAGATTTCCCTCGCGCGGACCGAGTCCGATCTGATCGGCGCCTTTGGTCTGCTTCACGACGCCTATGTCCGCGCAGGCTTCATCGCCCCCAACGCCGACAGGCTCCGATTGACGCCCTTCCATTTGTTGCCATCCACAGAAGTGTTCGTCGCTCGTTGCCGCGATGCGGTGATTTCGACGTTAACGATGGTGGCAGACGGGCAATACGGGCTGCCGATGCAATCGATGTACGCAGACGAACTGATGACGCTCCGAGAATCGGGCTTGCGTGTTGCAGAAATGGGCAGCTTTGCCGATCGCCGCAGTTCACCAGCGCGTTTCCTCGATGTGTTCACGCAATTGGCCTGCTTGGTCGTTCAGGTCGCACGTGCACGGGGCATCGACGCACTTGTGGCGGCGACCCATCCGAAGCACTCTCGGTTCTATGTTCGATACCTCGGCTTCAAACGAATCGGCGGTTTGAAGGAGTGTCCGTATGCGGCCGGCAATCCTGCGTTGCCACTTTTGCTGGACTTCGGCGGGATCACTGGCACCCCGGCACATGATCGCTTGTTCGGCCGCTGCGTGGCTGATCGAGAACTGGTCGCGACGCAGTGGTTACCCGAGACATGGGACCGGCTCCGGGGCCTCGCTGCGCCGTCCCCGAGTGCGTCGGATGGTGGGACTGACCCGACGGTCAAAATGCTCCCATCTCCAAACGCCCACTCAGTGGCAGAGGCGACTACGCGGCGCGGCGTTTGATACCCGGCCACGACCCGTCGATGATTGACTTCAGCCGTTCGAAGTAATGAAGGTCCATCGGAGACATCCCATCACCTGGCGTCGTATCGTCGAGCCCCGCGTGGTCAAAGAAATGCCGCCGCCAAGGTTGTCTGTAGTCGCCTGCGTCGTTCGCGGAACCGGCCACGCAAACCGCCGGGTGACCGCCAACCATGTCGTAAGGAACTGCTTCGGTTAGCCGCTGAAAACCCATCGCCCGTTCGTAGAATTTGGCATGTCGGGGATGAACCGAAGCGATCATTCGATCAAAACCACCCCGCCGAGCTCTCTGGATGGTTGCTCGCGTCAATGCCAAATAAACCCGAGAGGGGAATCGGCCCGAATCATCGATCGATACAAGACACCCGACTTCCATGAGGCGATGCCCCTTCAGACGCAAGCCATCGACTGATCCCGGAAAGAGCCGGTCAACCGGAAGGCCTTCTCCGCCATCAGCCACGAGCGAGACGGTTCCCACAATCGAACCGCTTGCCTCGGCGACTAACACCCGGCACTCTTGCCTCAACTGCTGGGGGGCTATTCGAACGCCGAGCGGATTGCGTGGAATCAGGCCCACAGCCACGTAGCGTCGGTAAACAAGCGAAAAGGCTTCATGGTAGTCGGCTCGGCTTTTTGCAAGCCGACAACGGATGGGGCCGACGACGCACGCGGGCTCCGGGTCGTGGAGCCGAATAACCGATGGCGCTGTGTTTTTTGAAGCATCCATGCTTCCGTCTGCCGATTCAGATTTGAAGGAGCGGCCGCCGTCTTGCGACCCAAAACCGGATTTTGTCTCGCTCAGATCGTCTCTACCATTTCCATCGAACTGAACAAACGGGAACCATACCCCTTTTTCGGATTTCGCCATCTTTCGGCGAATTCGTGTTCGACGGCAACGAGAATCGCACGCCACGGACGAACCACCCTTCGGAGCGGTTTGTACGAGTACTGCACGATTGGAAACGTCGCAGCGAGCCATACCAGCCGCCATGTGCGAGCACGCGGATCGACGGCATACCAGCCGCCATGCGCGAGCATGCGGACCGTGAGCCCTGCCGGTCCGGTCGCTCGCGCTTGCGGCTCGTATGAAAGCCGAAAAAGCCGATAGGTGCCACCCAAGCCGATAGGTGCCACCCATAGCCGAAAGGTGCCACCCATGTTCCAACTTGCGTTGTGCTCGGAGAAGCTAGCTAGGCGGTGCGAGCTCGCGGCCGGGGAAGGGCGGCGCGGGAGGGCCGCACGGCTCGCGCCGTGGCGTTAGGATGGGCCGCGGACTGAGTCGGACGATGCCTGTTTATCTCCGCAGTTGATCTGTTTCCGTGAATAAGCCCTTGAATGCCGCTACTCGGACTGCTGCGCCCCACATTTCGACGCCGTTGGTTCTGCACGCGCGCGTCTTGACCGGTCACGGCGGTGGGCCAGACAAGACGATCGTGACGGCGCCGCGTCACTACCGCCCCTTCGGCTTCGATGCGCAGTGTCTTTATTTGCGTCCGCCGAACGACGTTGGGTTCGAGGTGATCCGGCGACGAGCGGCGGAGCAGAACGCGACGCTGAACGAAATCATCGATCGTGGCCCGATCGACCCTCGCGTCGTCTGGCAAGCGTGGCGTTTGTGCCGACGACTGCGACCGGCAATCTGGCACGGTCATGATTACAAGACCAACCTGTTGGGTCTGATGCTCGTTCGCAGCGGTTGCTCGATGAGATTGGCAACGACCGTCCATGGGTGGGTGAAGCAGACCGCACGCACACCGATCTATTACCGCATCGACAAACTTTGCCTGCCTCGGTACGAGCATGTCTACTGTGTCTCGGCCGATCAGGTCGAGTCATGCCGCGACCTGGGAGTCGCTCCCGGCCATCTGTTTCTACTCGACAACGCGATCGATCTGGAGACTTTCTCGAGGCGCCGCGAGTCGACCGATGCGCCCTGCCAAGGACCGTCGGGTACTCCACTATCGAGCGAATCGGGTCGATTGATCCTCGGCGCCATGGGACGGCTTTCGCCGGAGAAGGGATTCGACCTGCTGATTCGCGCCGTCGCCAAGCGAATCGCACTCGGTGACCCCATCGACCTCGTCATCGCGGGCGACGGTGACCAGAAAGAAACGCTGCAGCGGTTGATCGACGAACTCGGGCTCGGCAATCGAATCCGGCTTACCGGTTATTGCGAGGACGTGATTGGTTTCTACGAGTCACTCGACCTGTTTGTGCTCAGCAGCCTCCGCGAGGGATTGCCCAACGTATTGCTAGAAGCCATGGCGATCGGCGTTCCGATTTTATCGACGCGCGTTGCTGGCGTACCGCGGCTGATTGAACACGGTCGCAACGGCTGGCTTGTCGGCTGCGGCGATGAAGAGACACTGGCCGATGCGATCGGACGACTCATCGCCAACCCTGCCCACTGCGGACGAATGGCCAAGGCCGCGCGCGAAACCGTCGAGCGGCAGTTCAGTTTTGAGGAGCGGGCACGGCGACAATGTGAGCTGTATCGCACGCTGATAAATGGTTTTTAACTTGGACTTGCCCAATAGCTTAGCAAACCGAGTGAAATCGGTTGCGTTCGCCTTTGGCGCCCCGATGTAAACGCAAGCAAAATTGTGCACGACGAAGAGAGGTCGAATCTCTCTACCGATCATTGATGAGATGTAGCATGAGCTGGTTTGCACGGGGAACTGGACGAGGAATTCAAGGAGAATCCGAGCAGCGAGATGACTCGGGTTCACCTTCGAACGTTCGCCTGTCGATCGCTCAGGA
>JBGTCJ010000615.1:0-3187 GCA_041748895.1 Pirellulaceae bacterium | reverse complement strand
GCGAATCTCGCTGCACCGTGAGGTCGACCGGGTCACGGCGATCGATCCGTTGCAAGACATCCTCGAGCACTCGTTGACTATCGATTCGTCGATTGCCAACCAAGAGGATCAGGTCGTCGGGACGCAAATCAGCTCGAGCGGCTGCGGAATCGGCAAAGACTCGATCGACGAATGCGGGGGTGCTCTCAAGAACGTTGGGAATCAATCCAATACCCAGTGATGCCGACGCGTGCGCTTGCTCGCGCGGCAATCGAACTTCATCGTTGACCACCGCGACCGTTGTCTTTCCAGCAACGATGTCGCCAATCACACCGCGCAGTTGTGGCGATGCCAGAGCATAATTGAGCCACACGCCCGTCGAAGTGTCACGAAGTTCCTTCCCCAACATGCCGACCGCCTTGCCCCGCATGTCGATCACCGCCCCGCCCGAGGCCCCGGGATTGTTGGCCACCAAGTCCAGGACCAGCACCGGCCCGTTGTAGGGCGTTTTGAAGGTACCGCGCCGGGCGTCCAACTGAGTGATGGCGGAGACGCTGCCTTGCATCACGCTGGCCGGCTCATCGCCCGTGGCGATGCCGAATAAATTGCTCCACGCCAATACCGGTTCAGCCATCAGCGGAAGTTCGGTCGCCAATTCGAGAAACGGGAGATCCTCCGTTTCGATTTTGATCACGGCCAATTCCAAATGCGGTTCAAACCCGACGATCGTGCCATTGAAGCGACGTCCGTCATCGAGAACCACGATCGGCTCAACATCCAGGACATGGCTCCAAACGGTTGCAATGTGCCCGGCCGGCGAGACGATGAACCCGCTTTGATAGGCTTCGAGATTCGAACCACCCGCCCCGTAAATCTTGACAATGCATTCACGTGATCGAGCGATCACGCTCGAGAGGTCGGCATCGTAGGCGATCGCCGGCCCAATCGGCATCAGAACAGCGACCATGAGAATCAATCGATCGATCCTGATAAACATGCCGTCCACTTAACTCGCTCCCTGAGGATCGCCAACCTGCCAAGAATCGATTTGCAGATCCAAGACCGACTCGGTTCCGAAGCGAAGTTCTAATCCGAGCGGCCGCGCCACAGGATCCTCGCCCCAGCGGATGTGTAGCTCGGCCGGATCATCGTCACGATCGGCAACCACCTCGATCGACTCCACCATTTGCGAATCGGGATGCGACAGCCAGGTTGCCTCCCACTCTTCGTCCACCCCGATGATCGCGTCGCGGAGTGGTCGCTCTCCGAGAAGCGGGACCTGACCTCGGTACACGCACTCGCCGTATTGCCCGGGCCCCTTCTGGAGCATCATCCTCCACGCATTGAGGCACGCCAAAATACCGGAAAGCGACCTACCGCTGACGCCTTGATACAACTCGCTTCGGCTCGTCGCCTCGATCACGCGACTGCCGATGACGAGTTGAAAAGCGTCGTCGGTCAACCGCAGCTTGACCGATTGCGGGCTTTCACCGGTCGTCTTGCCTTCGATCTGCCACACCGCGTGTGCATCAACCGACACCTGCCCGGGGAACTGTGCCTGCAGGGCGCGGAAGAAGGCTTCCTGCTTGATTCGGTTCGGAAAATAGTTGGCAAAGCCCTGCCGCGGCTCGAAGACAGCGGCTACCGCTTCGGGGATTCCGTTTGGACCACCTTTGTCCGGGGGACCACCTTTATCCGGGGGACCACCTTTTTCCGGGGCATCACCTTTTTCCGGGGAGTCCTCACCGCGCGGGGTTCCCTCACCGGGGACCGGGGGTGGTGGCGGCAAGGCGGCAGCCATCTTCGCGAGCAATTCATCCGGCCGATGGACGCTCGCCAATCGCACGAGCGTTGATCGCGTCGCCTCGCGATCGCGATAAACCAGCTTGACTCGCCAACCGGCGGGTAGAGTTGCCAGCACGTTTTGCACTTGATTCGCCGAATGGACGGGTCGACCGTCGATTTCGAGGATCGTATCGCCATATCGCAGCCCACGACGGTACGCGTCGCTACCGCTGAGGATGTTGCTCACGACGGCCCCCTTGCGCGGCTCGGTCACGACGGTTGCTCCGAGGGTCGCGTGATCGACGATCCGACCGCTGTGAAGATCGCCCAAAAAATTCTGCGCCTGATGAATCGAGATCGCGTAGCCAACACCGACGTTCACCCGACCTCGCTTCTCGAACGAAGCACGGCCGACGATCCCCAACAATCGGCCGGCAGCGTCGTAGAGCGGACCGCCGGAATTGCCGGGATTGATCGATGCATCCGTCTGCAAGCAGTCCGCGTACTCCAACAGCGTTCCGCTGGGGTACTGATAACGACCAACACCACTGAGGATGCCCCACGTCACCGAGGGCTGCAAGTTGGTCGCAAGCAGAAAGGGATTCCCGATCACCATGCACCACTGACCGATGCGTGCCAGACGGCTGTCGGCCATCTCCGCGTGGGGAAAGTCATCGCGACCGAGCAAACGAATCAGGGCTAG
The DNA here is from genome assembly GCA_041748895.1 of Pirellulaceae bacterium. Classification (GTDB taxonomy): domain Bacteria; phylum Planctomycetota; class Planctomycetia; order Pirellulales; family Pirellulaceae; genus UBA6163. The sequence continues at coordinate 720 of JBGTCJ010000615.1, read as the reverse complement.
GTCGCCGACCGGGTCGATTCCAATGATGACCGCATCGTAGATCCTGCCATCCGAAAGTCCGCATCGCATGTGCGTCCCGGCCGGGCTACTGACGTGAAAGTTGGTCAAGGCGTATCCGCTAGGCGAAATCAATACTCCGCTCCCACCGCCGCCTCCGCCCGGAACGAACACACTCACCGTCGATGGCATCGCTTTCGCAACCGCGGCAATCCTTGAGTTCTCTGACGCTTCCAACCGAGGATCCAGTAGCTCATCCGATGCAGCGACACGACTCGGCCCGAGAGCTGGGCACACCCACAGAAGCCAAGTGACCGCGAGCATGCGGCTTGTACGCCCACCATGGACCCGGCAATCCAGGCCGCTGCCACCCATCCGAGCCGACGAGGAATCCAGTTTTCGCATCATTTCATCAGCCTCGGCTGGCGTATACGGACCGTGTCACCCAAATCACCATCGCCACCGGTCGAGACCTCAAAGCGAACTCGCCGGGCGCTCTTGATCGGAATCTCAAACCCGCGCGGGGAACGATCGACGACCCGGAGTGTCTGCTCCCACACGACCGTATCGTCGAGTTTCACTTTGACCTGACACGAGCCGCCGCTTGTCACCGACGCGTCCACCGCAACCGAACCGACCAAAGTGGAAAACGATTCGTCCAATCGGTACTCGACGTGCGACGTCGATCGCAACAACAGGTCACGTTTGTCGATTGCTGACACC
>JBGTCJ010000614.1:0-10692 GCA_041748895.1 Pirellulaceae bacterium | reverse complement strand
GATCGTCGCGAGTCGTGTTGCCAGTTCCCTGGTCGATCGCTTGATCGCGTGTCTCCGTCGAATTGGCGGTTTCCGAGGGTACGCGACGAGCGTTGTAGGCCGCTTCCCCCTGATCGATAAACTGCTCGAGAGCTTGGAGTGAGTCCTCGATGCGTTGGCGGTAGCACTCGAGCTTTTCGCCGTCGATCGGGTAGATCGGTTCGGCGAAGAATCCGTCGATTTGGGTGAAGGGAAGGGGGACCTGCAACCGGTCCCAGGCACGCCTGGCGATCCATCGTGTCCTCGGCACAGCGATCAGGTTTAGCACGGCCGCCCCGGTCTGTTGGCTGAGCAGAGCAACGCCCTTGTGAACGCGTCCACGCGGTCCACGAGGTCCGTCGACCGCAATGGCCGCGGGCATCCCACCGAGCACGTGGTCAACCAGCGTGTGAATCGCCTCGCGGCCACCTCGATCCTTACGGCTTACCTTTTTCGAACCTCGCACCGGGACGCAGCCGATCAATCTCAACAGGGGAACGATCAACTCGCCGTCCTTGCTCCTGGAGACCATTGCTCCCGTCCCCCGCTGGCCACCGATAATCAATCCCAGTTGGTGGGCATGGAGGAAGGAGAAGATGTAGTTCTGTCGATCGGCGCGAAGTCGCGCGCGCGGATCGTTGTGAAACCGCACACGGTAGGTCCAGCGGAACATGAGGATGACCACCGCGATCACCCAGGAGAATATCCGAACGATGAACATACCTGCCTCTGAACCGCGGAGCCGAACGCTTGAATCGCCGTTTCGATAACGTTTAGCGTCTAGGTCGCTGTGGGGTAAAGAGACGTTCGTCTATCGCGATGACAGATTGCTCTCGGGGAGACGGTTTCCACCCTTGGAGCGGGGCGAACGGCTGGGCGGGGGTGAACGGCAACATCGCTTGCCGACCAACGGGGCCTCTTGTTACCCTTTGGAGCACTCGTCGGACGGGCCGGCAAACGGCCGGCGCCCTCGATCGCCGCCAGTTCACTCAACCAGAATCGCCAAAGTGCCGTACGCTTCGATTGGGCCGATCGCCGTCCACCTGCCGACGCGGGTTGAAACCAATGACGAACTGCGGCGGTTGCATCCCGATTGGGACATCGATCTGATCGAGGAGAAAACCGGCATTCGTGAGCGACACCTGGCGGCCGACGGGGAAACCGCGAGCGATTTGGCGTTTCGAGCCGTGGAACAACTTTTCGATCTCGCAGCGGTTGATCGTCGAGAGATCGACTTTCTGCTTCTCTGCACCCAAACGCCTGATTACCCACTTCCGACCACAAGTTGCCTTTTGCAGCACCGGCTCGGATTAGCGACGCGTTGCGGCGCACTCGATTTCAACCTTGGGTGCAGCGGCTATGTCTACGGATTGGCGATGGCGGATGGTCTGATTCAGAGCGGTGCGGCGAGAAACATTCTGTTGGTCACGGCGGAAACGTACAGCAAGTACATCGATCCCGACGATCGAAGTTTGCGGACGATTTTTGGTGATGGGGCCGCGGCAACTCTGGTGACGGCCGCCGAGCAGCGGAGTTTGTGGGGGTTTCAGTTCGGTACCGACGGGAGCGGTGCCGACACCCTGCTGGTCGCCGACGGCGGGGCTCGACCGGCGGGCGACGCCATCCGTCCGCGACACCGCAAACGCTGGAACAGTCGGCTCTACATGGATGGTCCCAGCCTGATTAATTTTACAGTCGAGGCGGTGCCGCGACTGGTCGATGAGATTCTCGAGGCCAATGGGCTCACCCAGGATGCGATCGATCGATTCATCTTTCACCAGGCGACACGAAAGATGCTCGAGCAATTGGCCCAGCGAATGGCGGTGTGTCAGTCTCGGATGCCGATCGATATCGAGGACGTCGGCAATACCGTCTCGTGCACCGTCCCGATTTTGATCGATCGAATGCGAAAGCGGGGTGAGCTTTCGGGAGACTCAGTTAATATGTTGATCGGCTTCGGGGTCGGGCTCTCGTGGGCTGGTTGTTTGTGGCGAGACATCGGCGGGGCGCAATCGGAGTGATCCGGGGTTGCCGTGTCGCGAGGCGTGGGTGCGAACGGACGCGGCGCCAAGGAGAAGTTGGTGGCTAGATGAAGCGAATTGCGGGTCAACTGCTGGTTGCGTCGCCCTACCTAACCGACGGCAATTTCTTTCGCACGGTCGTGTACATCGTTCGGCACGATGACGAAGGCGCTTTCGGCGTGGTCATCAATCGTCCTTGCGAACAACGCATCGAAGATGTTTTCGCCGACCTTCTCGGGCATCAGCCCATTCGCAGTGGGCCGATCTACTTGGGTGGGCCGGTCGACGGACCCTTGCTCGCCCTGCATAATCTTGCCGGTGTCGGTGACCCCTGTGGGCCCGAGGTTGTCGACGACTCGTTGGGGGCAAAGGCCAGTGAATCGTCAACACTTTGGATTACGGCGGACGAGGACCACCTACGCACGTTGGTCGACCGAACCGATATCGGCGTTCGCTTCATTGCCAGATACAGTGGTTGGGGGCCGGGTCAGCTCGATGAGGAGCTGCGTGCCGGTGGATGGCTGGTTTGTCGCGTCGAAGCGACAGCGGTGCTGGATGCTCAAGACGACGTTTGGGAAACCGTGGTCAAGCGACTCGGTAGTGAGATCGTTTCGAGCATCGTGGACAAGCAGGGGCCCCTCGATCCGCAGTGGAATTGAACCATGCGACGCTTCGTGATCGGTGACGTGCATGGTTGTAGCAAAGCCTTGCGAACTTTGGTGGAGGAGATCCGCCCCGCGGCTGACGACCAACTGATCTTCTTGGGAGACTTCATTGATCGCGGGCCGGATTCTCGCGGTGTGATCGATTTGGTCCTTGATCTGACTCGTCGGTGCCGCGTGATTCCGCTGCGTGGAAATCACGAAGTGATGCTGCTCGGTGTGCTATTCGGTGGTTGTGATGCGACCATTTGGCTTCAAGGTGGGGGCCAGGCGACGGTCGCATCCTACGGAGGTTCGTTGCAGCGAATTCCTGGTGAGCATCTCGATTTCTACCGGAGTTTGCGTCGCGACTTCGAGACCGAGCGGGAAATATTCGTGCATGCCGGTTACGATCCCGAAACTCCGATCGACAAGCTGGATGACTCCGTTCGGTACTGGAATCACCTCGAGGGGGTTCCTCGACCTCACTTCAGTGGGAAGCGAGTCTTTGTGGGGCACACGCCGCAGGCCGGTGGTAACTTGCTCGACTATGGCCATCTGGTTTGCATGGACACCTACTGTTTTGGCGGCGGCTACCTATCGGCTTTGGAGCTCGATTGCGGCGACTTGTTGCAGGTCGATAGTCACGGTCATTTGAGGAAAAACCTGGCGATTACGCTGGGTCCGCGGTTGCGTCGGCTGTGGCAGTGGCTGCTCGCTCGGCGTCATGCGATGGGGGCCACCGACGCGGGGGTCGTTGAGCAGCGAAAATCGCTCGACGATTGGGTTGCGGTGGATCAACCCATCGCCACGAGCCCAAAAGCATCGCACGGTTGGCTAAATCGATCCCCCATGGATAGCCGATGAGGCGACCGGTCACCCCCTTGGCGTTTTGGGAGAGCCGCGTGTGGATCGGCGGTGCGGTCGTTTCGATCACGGCTGCCGCCGTGGGATTTCGCGCGGGCACCGGGGCGGTCGCGCCGTGGCTTGCGGCGACGATCATCGCTTTCCTTGGACTTTTGACCACGGCGCTATTGGCTTGGCGTGTGCGCGGCGAACACGAATATCAACGTCAACTGCAAGAAGAGGCCACACGTCTGCGGGGCCGAATTGCAAAACTCGTCGCGGCTTTTCCCGACCTGCTGCCAAAGGCGGGTGGCACCGAATCGGTCGCGTCGTCGCTTTCGCCGGCGTTCCTCAATCAGGCGGGGCAGACGTGCGATTTCATCGGTAGGGAATTGGCTCGGCTTGAGCACGATCGCGCCGAGATGCGTGCTGTGATGGCGAACTTGGACGGCGGTGTGATCGCGCTGGGGCAGGACGGGAAAATTACTTCGATCAACGATGCGGCGGTCAGATTTTTCCATATCTCTGGGCCCTGCATCGGCCTTCCGTTGGTGCAATCCATCCGCCAACCGGAATTGGTTGAGGCTTCCCGGAGGGTTTTGAGGGATCGGTCGCCACGCGAAGTGCAAATCGAGGTGATCGGCGAGGACGGTTTGCGTCGGATGCTGCGAGTGCTTTGCACGTCGCTGCGTCATGGCGACGTCACCGGCGTGCTGATTGCGGCTCGCGACGAGTCCGAATCGCGGCGAAGCGAGGAAGTTCGCCGCGAGTTCGTGGCCAATGTCTCGCACGAGCTCAAAACGCCTTTGGCAGCCATCAAGGGCTACGCCGAAACGGTGGAGTTGGCGATCGCCGACGACCCTGAGGCTGCGGTTCATTTTGTGACCCAGATCCGCGACCAGTGCAAGAGGCTCGAGCGATTGATTGCCGACATGATGACGCTCGCCCGTGCCCAAGCGGGTACCCAGCACCTCCGTCCAACGACAGTCGATTTGGATGGGGTGATCGGTGAGTCGATCGCGACTTACGCTCCGGTGGCCGCGGCTCGGCAAATCGAGCTGACTCATCGCCGTCCGCTCGATCGACACACGCTTATCCATGCCGACCGCGAGGCAACGCTGACGATCGCCAACAACGTGATTGGCAACGCCATTCGGTACACACCTGAGGGTGGACACGTATGCGCCAGCAGCCGACGGGAGGGTTCGTTCGGCGTTTTGACGGTCGAAGACGATGGAATCGGGATTCCGGAAAATGAGCAAAAGCGGATCTTCGAGCGATTCTACCGAGTGGACAAATCTCGAAAGCATTCGTCCAACGGGACCGGGTTGGGGCTTTCGATCGTCAAGAATCTCACGCAAGCCCAGAATGGCGAGATTAAGCTTCGCAGCCGCCAGGGTGAGGGAAGCACCTTTGAGATTTACTTGCCCGTTTCATCGGCGGTCGATTCGCAGGGTGGCGACCAGCCAACTGAGGACCGCTTGATGGCCGCGGAGCGGACGACTTAGCGATCGTGTTTCTTGGGATGTTGGCACCAGGTCTGGAAAACGCGGTTCGACCGCTGGAGAGCGGACCCACCCTGCAGGACCGCTCGCTTCATTCTTTTTTCACAAACCTTTAACCCGCAGTGCGCGGTTCCAGGGGATGAAAGGGAATGACTTTTCGGCGAACATGTGGCGACCCGGTCTTTCGGATCCGGCGGTACGGAAACGTGGCTGTCCCGGTGGGTCAGCCTTTGGCGTGCATTCAACGCGGACGTGCCACTGACAGTGTCTCACCGATCCGTGTCTCAACATTTCCCAGATCAGTTGATGGCGAAAACGAAGGTTTTGATCGTCGAGGATTATCGGCCTCTCGCCGAAACGCTCGAGTATCAGCTGACCCGGGCTGGGTACGAGGTTTATCGGGCGGCCGATGGGGGCGACGCCTTGGTGCAGGCGAAACTGAAGTTACCCGATGTCATTTTCCTCGATGTCGATCTGCCAGTGCTCAATGGGGTTGATGTCTGCAAGCAGCTGAGGACGGCTCCGGAGACTCGCGAAACACTGATCCTGATGCTCAGTGCGTTGGGAGAAGAGTCGGACCAGGTGATCGGTTTTGCTGTCGGTGCGGACGACTACGTGGTCAAGCCGGTCGAAAGCTACGCTGTTCTCCTTCAACGCCTGAAGGCACTGCTTCGCCGCCGTGAGCCCTCGGTGGAGACAGTCGACTCGGTTTCGGCAGGAGGCGTGACGGTTGATCGTCGGCGGTATCGAGTCGAGATCGGGGGCAAGTCGTTGCAGATCACCAAAAGCGAGTTTCGGTTGCTTGACACCCTGATTCGTCAGCCGGGTCGGGCGTTTGACCGCAGCGAATTGGTGGACGCGGCGTTGGGTGAGGACACGATGGTGCTCGAACGCACCATCGATGTTCACATCCGAAGCCTGCGAAAGAAGTTGGGTCCGCACGCGGAGTTGATCGAAACGGTGCGGGGGATCGGATACCGATTTGCCGAGCCGACCGGTAGCTGAGCGCCAGCTGACCGGCAGTTCCTTCGGCTCGTCGAAAATCGACGAGCCTCTCATTCGCCTTGTCAGATGCTTTCGGTCGTTTCGGTGCGAACGAGGTGCTTCGCATCCTCACGCTCTTGCGAGGCGAAGGGATTGACGCGAACGCTTCCCGATCGGTTCGCAACGGCTCCCTTGAGCGTTGAGGCGTTTGCGGAATCAGGAACCGGGAGGACTTCGACGTAAGGGTTGCAGATTGGCTCGGAAACTCGGAGTGGTCGCTCGAAAAGCGAGTCGAGACGCCCGTGATAGCCGTGGGGCGGTTGCACCATCGGCGGTGCGGCGAAGGGACTCATGCCGTAGGGTCGGGCGAAGCGGGCGCCGTAATAAACCGGTGGGTTGATTGCGAAGTGCGGCGGAGTTCGCAGCGACGTACCGTAGAACGCGCCGTAGGGTTGGTAAAATCCGAACGGGGCAAAAGAAAAACCAAAGTTCGAGGCGCCGCCGGGGCCGCCCGGGCCAAATGCGTCGGCTGTCGAGGTGTTCAGGCAGCTGGCGATGAGGGCAATCGCGGTGAACAATGTCAGCAGGGGAGTCTTCATGGCAAGCGGCTCTTGGTGTGGGACGGACGTTATCGAGTGGGCGGCAAACATTGACTTTTTACAAAGGCAAATCGCCACCCAACATTTTCTACGGTAATCACCGCCGCCTGCCGATTCAACTCGCTCATTCGCGCGAATCCGACTCACAATCGCCCCGTGATCGCCTCCTTGACCATTGCATTCGTCACAATCGTTGCAACCCGAACCGTTTGGGCCCTGACGGCAAGCCATGAGGATCACCTGCATCATCCATTCGCTCAACGGCGGCGGTGCCGAGCGCGTGATGGCGGGGTTGGTCGATCGGCTGAGCCAGCGTGGACACGAAGTGACCTTGATCACGTTCGACGATGGTGGTCAGGACCGATATCGCGTCGATGAGGAAGTCGAGCGGGTGTCGCTCGATTTCATGGGCGATTCCTCGGGCACATTCACCGCGGTCTGGGCAAACCTTCGGCGAATTCGGCTGCTGAGGTCGGCGATCCTTCGCAGCAGCGCGGATGTTGTGCTCAGCTTTTGTGACGTCACGAACGTACTCACGTTGCTTGCCGCTTCGATGACTTCGATTCCCGTAGTTGTGGCCGAGCGGAGTGACCCTGAAGCCCAGCGAATGAGCCAACCCTGGCAATGGCTGCGGCCGAGGCTCTACCGTCGGGCGGCCGCGGTGACTTCGTTAACCACCGCGGCGGCCCAAACGATTTCACGGTGGACCGGGCGGCAGGTCGTATTGATTCCTTCGGCGGTCGATGCTCCACCGGATCGAGAGTCGCAGCGTCGTGGGCCCGGCCGGCGACGCGTGATCGCGGCCGGCAGACTCGAGCCGGAGAAAGGTTTTGATCGCTTGATCTCGGCCTTCTCGGTGTTGACGCCGGCGCATCCGGATTGGGATCTGCACATTTTTGGCGACGGGAGGCAACGTGAGTCGCTCAGCCGCCAAGCTGAGGCGTTGGAAGTTTCCGATCGAGTCTTCTTTCCCGGATGGTGCCAGCCACTTTGGGACGAGCTTCGGCAGGCAGATCTGTTTGTTTTGCCCAGCCGTTACGAGGGATTTCCTTCGGTATTGCTCGAGGCGATGGCGGTTGGCTGCTGCTGCGTGGCGGTTGACTGTGCGAGCGGACCGAGGTCGATTATCCGCGACGGAAGCAATGGACTGCTGGTCCGAAATCCATGGGAGATCGAGGACCAGGAGGGCGAATTCGTTTCCCCGCACGATGATTCGCCTCGCCTCATCGCCACTTTGTCCGAAACGATGGCCCGATGCATGAGCGATGCACCGCTGAGAGAGCGGTTGGCCGCCGAGGCGCGGTCCATCACTGAGCGATTTGGGTGGACCGCGATGGTGGATGCCTACGAGTTGCTGCTCGCTTCGATCGTCAACGGCTCTGCGGCACAGCCACCGGGTTCGCGATCCGACGGCTGACGCGACCGAGTGCTCGGTCGCTACACTAAATGGCCATGAATAGCGAATCCGAAACGCCCGCAACGGCGGGACTACTCGAAACGATTCTCGCCGATCCGGTGCTCATCGCGAGGATGTCGAAATCCCACGCGATTTCGTTGACGGTGACCTTGGCGTTCGACGCGGACGGGCGAGCCCAGGTGGATCATCCCGCGTTGAGGGAGAGCACCAGCGGAAACGCGGTGCGGATTCGTGACGCGGCCGAGGGTTTTGTGCCTGTCCGGCCAATCGCCGCGCCGGGCCAGCGGCCGGACGAAACGACCGAGTATCGCTTGGTGGGGCTCCTGGGCAGTGGCGGCACGGGGGTGGTCTACCAGGCGCACCAGCGAGCGATCGATCGCGAAGTGGCGGTGAAGGTGTTGCGGGATGAGTTGGCCGCCGATTCGGCATCGCGTCAGCGATTTCTCCAAGAGGCTAGGACGATCGGCAGTCTGGACCACCCCAACGTCATCGCGCTTCATGAACTGGGGACAGGACCACAGGGTGGACTCTTCTATTCGATGAAACGCGTCGACGGAACCAGTTGGGATCAGAAGGTCGACGATTTTACATTGGTTGAGAACGTCGACACTTTGTTGCGGGTTTGCAACGCGATTCGCTACGCCCACTCACGCGGCTTGATTCATCGCGACATCAAGCCCGAGAATGTGATGATTGGGCAATTCGGCGAAGTTCTTCTGGCAGACTGGGGATTGGCGTTGTCCACCGCTGCCGACGAACCACTGCCTACGGGGCTGACGATCGGTGGAACGCCGGCCTACATGGCGCCCGAATTGGCGACCGGCGAGGCGTCGCGGCAATCGGTCCGGACTGATGTTTACTTGCTCGGCGCCGTCCTTTTTCGGATTCTCACCGGGCAATCGCCTCACTGGGGTGACACCCTGCTGGATTGCATTCGGGCCGCGGCCGAAAACCAGATTCGTCCGACGAAGTTGCGAGGTGGTTGGATCGATCTGGCGATGAAGGCGATGCACACAGATCCGGCAGGACGCTTCGCGGACGTCGACCGGTTCATTGAGGCGATCGGGCAACAACAATCGCATGAGGAAAGCAACAGCTTGCTGAGGCGAGCGCTGAAGCGAATCGAATCGCAGGGCGACGGAGTTTCGCATCAGGATTACAGCGTATCGGAAGCGCTGGTCAGGGAGTCGCTCGATTTGTGGCCCGAGAATCGTGAGGCTGGCGAGACGCTGGCTCGTTTGCAGGCTGATCATGCCCGTGCCGCGGCTGCACACGGAGACTACGATCTGGCGTTGTCGCTGCTTGAGGAGTCGGGACAGGCCGAGACCGAATTGGCTGCGAGGATTCGCCGCAAACGGGAGCGTCGGCGTGAGCAGGCAGTTCGCGAGGCCAAGTTTTCGGCCCTGTTCACCCAATCGCCTGACGCCGGACTATTAACCACCGCGGGCGAGGGTGAGATCGTTGAAGCCAATGAAATGTTCGAACGGCTGACGGGTTTTGATCCGAAACAGATTGTGGGCCGGAAGATCCTCGACATTCACCTCTGGACCTGTTCGCAGAAGCGGACGTCGTTCCTCGAGCAACTGGGTGAGGATGGTTCGGTCGAGGAGTTCCAGACCCCGGTCAACCGTGCCGACGGAAGCGTCTTTGAAGCGTCGATCAGCGCCCGCAGGTTGGCGATGGGGTCCGAGGAGTTCGTTCTGACGACGCTCCGCGACATCACGAAGCGCAAGGAGGCCGAACGCGCGCTCAAGCGGAGTCAGGATCGGCTCCGCGACATGCAGCATTTGGCTCAGTTGGGCACTTGGGAGTTGGACGTTGCCAGCGGAACGGTTCGTTGGAGCGAGGAGACGTTCCGCTTGGCAGGATTGCCCGTCGAGCACGGTGCGCCGAACCTCGATGAATACCTCAAGACGATCCATCCCGATGATCGGGAAAAGGTCTCCGCAGCGATCGCGACGACAATCGAGTACCACGTTCCGTATCAGGTGCAGATTCGTCACCTTCGGCCCAACGGAAGTTGGAACACGGTGATCGCGCGGGGCCAGCCGATCGAGGACGCCGAGGGTCATGTGGCGGAGATTTATGGAGTGGTGATCGACATCACGCGCCAGGCACGTGAGATCGAACGGCTCCGCGGTTTGTTGGATGATCAGGACTCGGGTCCCCACGTTTCGCAGCCGATGGGTCAACAATAGGCAGGGGAAAGCCGGTGTTTGGGCGCCGTGGGTTCGACAGCCAGGGGCCGCAGCACCGACCCGTGTCGCGGCAGCGGCCGAGCCGCTGCGAAACCCGTCGAGGGTGGTCGGGTTTGGTATCTTAGAACGAGCGCCGCTGCGTCTTGTGACGCCACGGCGTTTGTTTGCATATGGTCATTTTGGGGTCGTCTTGTCGGTCAGTCCGTCTACCGCGATGCGCTATCAGCAGTCCGACCCGGACGTGCGTTTGATGCTGCGCGTCCGTGAAGACGATGCCGGTGCCTTTGAGGAATTGGTCCGGCGGTATCAGGCGAGGTTGGTGCGATTGTTTCACCACATAGGTCCCAGTAGCGAGTTGGCGGAGGATCTGACCCAGGATGTTTTTTTGAGGGTTTACCGTTCACGTCACCGGTATGAGCCGGGGGCCAAGTTCTCGACTTGGCTGTTCACGATCGCGGCCAAC
>JBGTCJ010000613.1:0-5796 GCA_041748895.1 Pirellulaceae bacterium | reverse complement strand
GAGGGATCCGTTTGGGTTGGTGCTGTCCGTCGCAATCGAGCGTCACCAAGCCGTCAAAACCGTGCTCAATCGTGTAGCCAAACGCGGTGCGGAGCGCCGCCCCATATCCTTGGTTCACGCCATGGCGGACCACTTGAATGTCGTTGCGGCGAGCGAGCACGTCGGCTGTCCCGTCATCCGATCCGTCATCGACGACCAAAACGTCCGCCGAATGCAGGCGTACCTCATCAAGAATGCCGTCAACAAAGTTGACTTCGTTGTAGACCGGCAGGGCAGCAAGCCACTTTCCGTTTGCCATTTAAGACCCCACCCACCGAGAAACACCGAAACACACGGGGAATTCACCGAAAACGCCGTCCGGGATTCGCCGTTGGATTGTAGGCGTGTTTAGACGAAGGTCAATGTTTCTCCGACGACACCGTGGCCACTCGAAGAGGACTGCGCTCCACCGCGGCGGAAAAGACCTCAACCTCCGTGGCGCCGGTCTTCATCGCTAGCGACAATTGTTCTGCAAGTCGCTGCATGGCAAACCGCTCACTGGCAAAATGTCCGATCAAGACCATGGCGATTCCCAAAGCTTCGGCCTCCAAGCAGGTGTGGAATGTCGCCTCTCCGGTGACGAGCACCTGACAGCCCCGGCGGCGTGCCGCGGGTAGGAAACTGCCACCGCTGCCGCATGCGATCCCCACACGATCGACCACCCCTTTCACCTCGCCCACCAAATTCCAGTGGATCGCACCCACGCCGCTGGCGACTCGTTCGGCCAAAATCGCCACTGAGACCGGTTCACTCAGTCGGCCGTGCCGTCCCGAGCCCAGGGTGGTCGACGAGGCAGCCGCCTCGCGGATGACCAGTGGCTCGACGTCAACCAAGCCGACCAAATTGGCCAACTGCTGGTTGATGCCATCCGTGGCAGAATCGTAGGCCGTGTGGGCGCTGTAAACGGAAATACCGCTGCGGATCAGCCGCAGGAGAAGCGTCCCTGTCGTCGTGTCGGAGGTGATCTTGGCAAGTGGTTTGAATGGGATCGGGTGATGTACCACGATCAGGTCGACGCCTCTCTCGACCGCTTCGTCCACCACATCACCGGTGACCGATAGGCAGGTCATCACGCGACGAACGACCTGTCGGCGATCCCCGACCAGCAGGCCGACATTGTCCCATGGTTCGGCCAGTGACAGCGGCGCGATCTCCGCGAGCGTTTGGCAGATCCGATCCAGCTTCGCACCCGACAATTTCTGTCCCTCGCATGGCATCACGACGGCCCATTCGTCAGGTTCAGCGGTTCTGTTGCCTTGGCTGTCGACGCGATGGTCTCGCATCCGCAACGGGGCCTGCAAGCGGCGGAGTTTCAAAAAATTGTCCGTCGTTCTCCATTCGCGGATCCCCCGTCGAACGCAGTTCGCCGATCAGTCGCTCACGCAATTGCTGACGCACGTCCGCCCACTTGGGGTCCGCCGCTACATTGTTGATCTGCTGCGGGTCCGAACTCAGCACATAAAGTTCTTCTTCGGGACGCTTTCCATAGGCACGTTCGAAATACGGCTGCCATTGGGGGTTGTTCCGATTCAAGACCAACCAGGCCTTTGTCGGTCCCGCGTCCTCATCCGGGATGGTCGTGAAGGTGACTTCGGTCAGCTCCTCGGCTGTCGGCGGTTCGTCGTCGTTTCCCAAGCGGTAGTGATCCCCGAGAGGCCAACGCTCTGGGCGGAAGTTCACGATGTAAAGGTAATCGTGTGTGCGAATCGCCCGCTGCGGGTAGGGAGTAAAGTCGGCGCGAGCTTCGGCAACGTGTCGTTCGCGTCCAAAGAAAACTTCGTCACGCTCGGACTCGACGCGGCCTTGTCGATCTGAGCGCAGCAATCCCACGAGGCTTCGACCCGTCATGGTCTCTGGGACGGCGACTCCGGCGGCCTCGAGGAAGGTCGGTGCCAGTGACGTCAGGCTGACCAGGTCATCGACGACACGTCCTCCCACTGCTTTGCCCCATCGGATGGCAAGAGGAACGCTGACACCAAAGTCGTAAAGGTTGCATTTGCCATGCGGAAAGCCGGGCGCACCATGATCGCCACTGACCACCAGGATCGTGTTGTCCAGTTCCCCGATCGCTTCGAGTCGCGCGAGGAGTACACCGAGTGCGGCATCGAACGCCATCGCCTCGCCAAAGTAATCTGCCAGGTCCTCACGAACTTCGGGAACATCCGGCAGAAACGCCGGCATCTTTCCCCGGAGCTGATCGGGATCGAGCCCCCAAAGCGCCGCACCCGAACCCCGAGTCCATTTGCGATGGACGTTGGTCGGCCCGAACCAGTAACAGAACGGTTGCCCGTTCTCGCGGGCGTTTAGGAATGAATCGAAGTTGGCCTCGACCATCGCGAGAAGAGCCGACTTGGCCTCGTCGACCGACTTTCCACCGGCCACCGATTTGGTCGCGTTCTGTGAGAATTGGTTGAACTCGCGACCGGCCGATTCGTAAGCGTGCTTCTGCTCTCCGTAGGGCGCGTCGGCCGGAGTCCCGGGACTCCAAACCTTGTAAGTCTTGCCAATGTGGTATCCATTCTCTTTGAGCAGCAGCGGGTAGGCAGGAATGGCAGGATTCCACGTCGCGCCGCGGAGGATCGCGCCTTGCCCGGTCCGCCAAAAGTGCTGACCCGACAAAATCGCGCTGCGGCAGGGCGTGCAACTTGGGGCCGAAACGAACGCGCTGCGGAACAACACGCCTTCGCCGGCAATGCGATCGAAGTGCGGCGTTTGAATCACGTCGTTCGCGGTGCCCGGCCCATCGATCTGGGCGTAGGCGCTCGCATGACGCCCCCAATCGTCGGCGAAAGCGAAGACGATGTTGGGACGAGCATCCGGGGTTTGGCCGAAGACCTGATTCGCTAGCGGAACCAACGCGACCAGGACGACCAACCGAACAAGCGAAGCAGCGGCCCGCTGCAGTGGGAAATGCGATTTCTTCATGGCGCTAAACTATCTTGTCATGGGGTATTGGTTTCGCCGTCAAATGGCCGGTTTCCATAAGCGCTGCGCGGTGTCGGCCCGGTATCCTTCACTTCTGCACGAGCCTCAACCAATCGCTTGTGCAGCGACGCCACCACGTCGGCATATTCGGGGTCCGAGTAAAAGCTTCGCGTCTCAAGTGGGTCCTTTTCGCGGTCAAGCAATTCCCAATCGTCCACGTCTGGCTTGTAGTAGTGAATCAGCTTGTACCGATCCGTTACCAACCCATAGTGTGGCCGAACACGGTGAGGGAGCGGGAACTCATAGTAGTGGTAGTAGAGGGCGGTCCGCCAATCATCAGGTGTTTCGCCCTTGCAAAGCGGAACCAGACTACGCCCTTGCATCTCGTCGGGTACCTCGACCCCCGCGACGTCCAACATCGTCGATGCAAAATCGAGTAGCGATACGAGTTGTTCGGACGTGGTGCCGGGTTTGGTGACACCCGGCCAACGGACCATCAGTGGCGAACGAACCGATTCTTCAAAAATCCATCGCTTGTCGAACCAACCGTGTTCGCCAAGGAAAAAGCCCTGGTCGGATGAGCAGATCACAACCGTGTTTTCAGCCAAGCCCTCGGCATCGAGATAGTCGAGCAATCGACCGATATTTTCATCAACGGCCTTCACGGTGCCGAGGTAGTCGTGCATGTAACGCTGATACCTCCAGCGGATCAGGTCGTCGCCAGTCAATTTGGCGTTGCGAAATGCCTCGTTTCGAGGGCCATAGTAAGCATTCCACTGCTGGAGTCGCTCGGCATTGAGATACGGCGGTGCGTCGAGTTTGGCGTCCCTCGATGTGAAGGTCCGATCGAGCCCCATGTCGTGATCCGAAACAGCTCGGCTCCGGCCCTCGAAATCATCGAACAGAGTTTCCGGCTCGGGGTGGACGCGATCGTCGTCCCAACCAAGGTGGCGAAGCGCCGGTGCCCATTCGCGGTGAGGTGCTTTGTGCTGCGACATCAATAGGAACGGCTTGGTCTTGTCGCGATTCTTTAGCCAATCGATCGAGAGGTCGGTGATCACGTCCGTCACGTACCCCTCGGTCTTGATCTTCTCGCCGTTGCGGATCATTGGCGCGTTGTAGTAGATCCCCTGACCCGGCAGAATCTGCCAATGGTCGAACCCGGTGGGGTCACTGCCAAGATGCCATTTGCCGATCATCGATGTCGCGTAACCGGCCTTCTGAAGCAATTTGGGGAAGGTCAACTGCCCCCCATCAAATCGGCTGTTTGAATTGTTGTAGAAGCCGTTCAGATGCGAATACTTTCCCGTCAGCACGGTGGCGCGACTCGGGCCACAGATCGAATTGGTCACCAGGCAGCGATCGAATCGCATCCCCTCGCTCGCAATCCGGTCCATGTTCGGTGTGCTCAGCAGCTGACGGGCGTCGCCGTAACAACTGAGCGACTGGCACGTCAAGTCATCAGAGAAAATGAACACGATATTCGGCGGCTGTTGGGCGGCCGCAGAACTTGCCGCCGCGGCCTCCTGGCCAATCGCGGGAGCGACGTTTGCCAACAGCCCCCACAGACACAGGATCGGGAAGATCCTCGAGACTAGATAGCTGCAGACAGATGAAGATTCGAAGACAGGTAGGAATCTGCGGCGAGGTCGCATGCGTGGCGCTCCCGGGGAGAGTGGAGGGTGAGTAGAGGGGAAGGGAGGTGAGTCATGGGCAGCTCGCACGATCCTGTGGTCATGGCCCCAAAGCGAACAGTCAGTCTAACTCAAATCCGATCGGATCGGGGCGACCACTCAAACCGTATGGATTGCCCGCCCATCGACCGCGAGCGCCGCCTCGTGAACTGCCTCCGACAGCGTGGGGTGCGCGTGGCAGGTGCGAGCGATGTCCTCACTGCTGGCGCCGAATTCCATCGCCGCGGCCGCTTCGGCAATAAGGTCACCTGCTCGGGCGCCGATGATGTGGACGCCCAAGACGCGGTCGGTCTTCTGATCCGCAAGGATTTTGACTCGGCCATCGGGTTCTCCGAGCGTTCTTGCACGACCATTCGCACCGAAGGGGCAGACCCCCTTTCGATACTCAACTCCCGCTTCCTTTAGCTGGTCCTCGGTCTTGCCGACCGATGCGATCTCGGGGTGCGTGTAGATGATCGCCGGGATGACATCGTAGTTGACATGGCTGCTCATGCCCGCCAGTCGCTCGGCAAACACGATCCCCTCTTCCATCGCCTTGTGAGCGAGCATCAAACCGCCGATGCAATCCCCCGCCGCGTAGACATTCGCCACCGACGTCTGAAAATCTTCATTGACGCTGATAAATCCCCGTCGATCGGTCTCCAAGCCGATCGAATCCAATCCAAGATTGTCTGTCGCCGGCGAACGCCCGGTTGCCAACAGCACTCGATCGCACTCGATCGGCTCGCCATCGCGAACACGCACCACGCACCGCTCGTCTTCGCGGCGAGCCGATTCGACCATCGTCGAGGTGCGAAATTTCAATCCCTGCTTGGTGAAGGTGCGATGCGCCAACTGGGCGAGTTCTGTGTCCATGCCCGGAAGGATTCGATCGAGCGCCTCGAGCACGATCACTTCGCTGCCGAGGCGATTCCAAACGCTGCCCAATTCGAGACCGATGTAGCCTCCACCAATCACCACCATGCGGGCGGGAACCTCGGGGAACGACAACGCCGTGGTGCTGTTACCGATCCACTGGCCGTCCTCCTCGACCGTCGGTATCCGCGACGGCCGGCTACCAGGGCTGAGAAGAAAACGTGAACCCTGCACGAGCGTGGGTTCCTCGCCGCCGGACACCTCGACCGATTCGCCGTCGCGG
>JBGTCJ010000612.1:0-2313 GCA_041748895.1 Pirellulaceae bacterium | reverse complement strand
AACTCCGGCCGCATCCTCAGCGGCCACCCCTGCATCGGCTCATGGGCCAACTATGGCCTGGGCACGGTCAACCAGGATTTGCCCGGCTTCGTGGTCTTGCCCGAGGTGAGTTACCCGCAGGGTGGCGCGGCCAATTGGGGCAACGGTTACCTTCCGGCCCACTACCAGGGAACTCCGCTGCGACCCAAGGGTTCCCCGATTCTCGACCTTCACCCGCCCGATGGAATCACGACTCAGGTTCAGCGTCAGAACCTCGACCTGCTTGCCAAGCTCAACCAACGGCACGCGGCCCAACACCCGCAGCACGAGGAATT
This sequence comes from Pirellulaceae bacterium, assembly GCA_041748895.1. Classification (GTDB taxonomy): domain Bacteria; phylum Planctomycetota; class Planctomycetia; order Pirellulales; family Pirellulaceae; genus UBA6163. The sequence goes on along the minus strand of JBGTCJ010000612.1, from coordinate 1,999 downwards.
GGCCACGCGGATGGAAAACTATGAGCTCGCATTCCGGATGCAGATGCAGGTTCCTGAGGTTCTCGACCTATCGGGTGAAGATCAAAGGACTCAGGAGATGTATGGGCTGGGTCAAGACGAAACCGATGCCTTCGGACGAAAATGCCTGCTGGCTCGAAAACTCGTTGAGAAGGGTGTTCGTTTCGTCCAGCTTTACAACGGAACGTGGGATAGCCACGACTACATCGAACGGGCTCACGGCAATTTGGTTCGCGGCGTCGATCAGCCGATCGCGGCATTGATCAAAGACCTTCGGCAACGCGGGTTGCTCGACAGCACGCTGATCGTGTGGTGTGGCGAGTTCGGTCGAACGCCCGACAACGGGGTTCGCGGCGGGACCGCCTACGGCCGCGATCACAATCCCAATGCGATGACCATTTGGATGGCCGGTGGGGGCGTCAAAGCGGGGCACACGATCGGCGCCACCGATGAGGTGGGGATGACAGCGATCGAGGGTGTCGCCCACGTTCGGGACTTTCACGTCACCCTACTGAGGTTACTCGGCCTGGACGACAACCGGTTGACGTTTTACCACGCCGGACGGTTCAAGCAGTTGAGCCAGTTTGGCGGCAAGGTGATCGGCGATCTCATCGCCTGACGCGGTTGCCGTGGGCCGAATCAATGCGGCGTCTTCTGCGCTGATGTCGTGCTGTGCGTCGGACGTGGCGGACCCTCGCTCGCGGGATGCCGCACAATTGACGTGTCGGCCTCGGTAGGCTCAGACTCCGCACCAAGGCCATCCGATCCTAGCAAGTATCTTTCGCGATCGGGATCGGGCACGGGTGGCTGCTCCTTCGGGCGAAACCAACGACCTAGTGGACCGGCAAGAAGTGCCGGCAACAACACCAGGTCTCCGATCAGCGCGGCCGCGAGCAGAACGAGCATCAGCGTTCCGAACCGCTGCGTGGGCGTGAAGGTACTGAGCGAAAAGACGAACAATCCCAACCCACCGACAACCGTGGTTTGCAACATCGCGGGGCCCACGCGGCGGTAGGTCTCAACCACGGCCTGGGCGCGAGACATCCCCGAATTGATGTGTTGCCGAAACCATGTCAAAAAATGGATCGTGTCGTCGACCGCCACGCCCATAGCGACCGACGCGGTCATCATGGTACCGATGTCGACGAGTATTCCAGCGTGTCCCATCGCCCCAAAGATCAGTGCAACCGGGAACATATTGGGGATCATCGCGATCAATCCCGCCACCAGCCCGATACCCAACAACCGCGGGCTCACCAGCGCACCGGGAAGTTGACCTGGTATCAAAAGCAAGACCATCACCACGGCGATCAAGACGAATGCCATCGCGATCGATTTCACCAGGCTGGTGAGCAACGTTCGCTGGGCTTTGTAAACGACCGGAACGATACCCGTGTAAATGGCCTCCAGCGGGCCGGCATTCTCCTCAACCGGAATATTCCCGGCGAGCGCCGGCGAAGCCTGGGGCAGCATTTCTCGTCGGGCGTCAATAAAACGTGTCGATCGGGCCGCCAATTGCGCAGGTGTGACTCCCGGTACGTCGTCAACCATGACCACCAAATCGAAAGTCGAAAGTCGATTGAGCAACGCATCCAAGAGCGATTGCCAGCGCGGATCCTCCGGCACAATCGGTGAACCCGGTTGCTGCAGATCGGTCCAGACGGGCCGCTTGATCCGCTCGTTGAGAAGCAGTTCTCCGAGCGTCGCCGCGTAGATCGTCTCGGGTTGAACCGACTGGACGGACTCGTCGCTGTCCGTGGGAAGATTGATGAAGGACTCCGCCTTGAGACGTTTGGGTTCGCGATGACCGATTATCAGGATCCGAGACGCCTCGTTGCGGGCGACGCTCGCCTGCGTCGGCGCGTCTGGCGTCACCGGCTGTTCGAGCGTATCGAGTATCTGCTCTCGCGTTCGGTACGCGTCGATGACCGGGGTGACGGCCTCGCGAAGGTCGTGAACAAACGTGCCATAGTCGACGTCG
>JBGTCJ010000611.1:0-2535 GCA_041748895.1 Pirellulaceae bacterium | reverse complement strand
GGTCAATGGAAAATAGACCGTGGGGATCCCCGCTCGTGCAAAGGCTTCGATCAGAAAATGCAGCTGAAAGAACAGCTTCTTGTCCGGTGTCTCAGGTGACTCTTCAGCCTTGGACTTTTCACGCTCGGACTTCGGTTTCGTCCATGGGGAGTGCCAAATGCCGGAGCAGGTGCCGTAGGAGTCCCGGCCATAGATCATCACCACGATCGATGTCGGATCGACGCGGTACTGCGTCATCACCGACCGAAAGTGCGATACCAGCTTTTGCAGCAGAGCCTCGACTGGGGTTTGGCCCTCGTCGGACGTGGACGCTGAATCCGGCAACCGCTGCGCAAACGGGTGCATCGTGACATGTCGGGACTGGAACTGCCCATAGCGGAGCGCCAGGGTGCGCAGAAAATCGCGGAGCATGGCATCGCCGTCCATGTAGTCCTCCATCTCCATCCAGAAGACCTTGCGAAACTCTTCGCTCGTGAACCGCTGAGATGCCAAACTCGCTGCCCGTACCACCCCCGCACAGCCGTCGATGACGTGGGCCGGATGGAAGTCCGCCAAGGGTTCCAGGCATTTGAGTTCCGCCTCGCGATACTTCGGGTACCACTTGGCGATCCTGACAAAGGAACGGTCGATCTTGGGTAATTTGTCTGGTACACAGAGGCGAACGGCATCGAGGATGTATTTTTCGATCCGTTTGACAGCGATGTCGCGCAACATTTCTTTGGGATAGGTCGCGCACGGGTTCGGTGAGTGCACGAGTTCCAATTCGAGGGTCGCGAACGTTTCGTTGACCCGTGTCTCGCTGTTGTCCAAGATCGCCTCGCGATTGGGGGGCAACAGGTGAGAGAATTCGTACGTGGTGCCGCCTGGCGGCAGCGAGAACGTCAGCCGTTGATAAAGTTCGTAGAGCAGGAGGTCGGGGCGCGCGCTCTGGACGATCCGAATTCGGCCCGAGAACTTCTCCGAGATGAATAGCCGCTTGACCTTCTCAACATCCCAGTCGGAAAAGCAGATCCAGTAGACGCGTGGGTCGTCAGTGGCTGTTTCCAGCCAGTGTTTGATCATTTGGACACAGCGATGATCCGACCCGGAATAACCGATCACCAACAGACGGTTCGATGTGGTGGTTTCCATCCCCACGCGCCCGTTTCGCTTCGCCTGCAGGTGCCCGCGGCCCCGGGTCATGTAGGCTGCGAACGTCGCCTTGTCTTGCGACGATGGTTCTTCATCCAGTGACAAGTCGGCTCGGGTATCGTGGGATTCTCCGTGTACCTTGATCAATGCGTCGCTTGCCGCGATCGTCCTCTCATCGGGCAACCCACTGCTGGTCAATACGGGAAAGACGACCAGGTTGAGCCGAAGCATGCGATACGCGTCTTCGGTCAGCTTGTCAAAATTGGTGGTCAGAATCGTGAAGAAACGCAGCGGTCCCGAGAGGTGCGCGATGACCTTGTGACCCAGGTTCGGTTTCTTGTCCCGAGTCATGAACTGGTTGAAAGCGTCGATGACGGGGGCGCTTGGCGCATCAAAATACAACCGCTGCGAAGGGCCCTGATCATCGGTGAGCCGAACTCTCGACAGAAAGGTCAACGTCGACTTCCAGTCCGCCAGGGCGCGGATGCCTTTCTCGCGAATCTGTTCCTCATAAGACAACCCGCGATCGAGATAAAAATCCTCGATCTGACGCTGCTCCTGCTCATCGTCAGCAGCGAGTTGCTTGGCGAGCAGTTTGGTCAATCCGCGAAAGCGTTCGGTGGCTTCGGTCGCCTTGCTGGATCGCAGAATTTGCGGAATGGGCGGGTAGACCAGGGCCGCGATCAGGTCCTCTTGATGACCTCGGCCAACGGGTGTCAATGACTTGATCTTCCCGTGACCAGGCCCCAGCCCTTCTTCGTAGTTTGGTTCAAGCTGATAACGCCCACAGATTGCTTGAAACTCGCGTTTTATCCAAACGGTCGCTTGGTCGACTTCACGCTGCGAAGGCAACGGTGGCCACCCCTGCCGCTGAATGTCCCACGCCGCCGTCTTGCCTTCGCCATGGGTACGAAGCCGCTGGCGAGGTTCGGCCAATACCAGGTAACAGGCGAATGCCAAGTAGTTTGTAAATTCCAGCCCCATGATGATCCCGGAGGCGCTGGACAAACCACTCCCCAAAAAAGGGACGAAACATCGACCGCGATTGGCATCTTCGATTATCTCGCGGATGAATTGATCTTTCGTACGCGTCAAGCGAGGCTGGCTGATAGGCATGGCGGGAGTGCTAGAAGAAGACGAGAGTCGGAGGCGGGACAATTCGCGGGCGGAGGCGTTAAAGGACGCTAGTTGGGGGACGTTGGGATGTCAACTTTCTCGATCGCGGACTCGGGGCCGTCGTGAGGCCGAATCTCACGCGTTTCGGGGCCGGATTGGTGATCGGAGCAAGCGATCAGCTCCGGCGGACACCCATATCGTGGCCATATTCCGATGGGAGTGGCGATATCGCGATCGAGGTCTGTCATCGATGGAGACGATGGGCATCGTGCTGACCGCCCTCGCGGT
>JBGTCJ010000610.1:0-3655 GCA_041748895.1 Pirellulaceae bacterium | reverse complement strand
GTTTCCGACCCTCCCGAGGGAGGGTAAAGTCGGCTTACCGACTTGTGTAGATACCAATGCCCATGCAGGGGGGTGCGAAAGCGGTCAAGCCAGCGTGAAAACGATTACGCCGAAGCGAGCGCAGCCCTTTTGTCGTGGACTACCTTCAAAAGCGATCGTTGTGGTTTAGAAAACTTGGCGACTCCTTCCTCCATCAGCACTTGGTGCATGTGATGCAAATCCAGCTTCGCATCAATTTCCGACTGCACCGCGGCCGGCGGCATCTGATCGACGGTGCGAGAAAAAACGACGTCGCTGGTGACGACCGCCTCATTGGTTTCGGGCGGGTTGGTCTGAATATCACTCCCCGCCAACGCCTGCACGTATTTCCAGGGTGGAAGCGCGGCGTCCTTCACCCCCGTGCTGGCGAAGATCAATTCCTGCTCAAGCCGAAATCCCTTCTTGGCCCAGAAAGTCTGGTTCTCCGCCCAAATCCGCTTGGCATTGAGTAACCCCACTTGGCCCTGGGCAGCCGGGGACAAATCCGGCAAGTGCTGCTGCGTGTAGACGTCAATTCTCGACACGAAAATGCTGTAAACGCTCTTGAAATCATCGCGGCTGCTGCTTCTCATGGCGCCACGATAAATGGCATCCCGTGCCTGACGGTACTGATCCGATGTGAAAATGAGCGTGACGTTGAGCGTGACTCCAGCGGCAGCGAGCTCTTCCAGGGCGGCGATCCCACCGTCGGTCGCGGGGACTTTGATCATCCGGTTGATATGCCCATTGCTCCACTTTTTGCCCAACTCCACGTAACGAGCCGCGCGATCGTCGACGGACAACCCAAGCTGCGGGTCCTCTAGCAGTGGATCGAGCTCAAAGCTGACCCACCCAGCATTGCCTTGGGTGGATCGATGAATCGGGAGGAATTTTGTCTGAGCATCCCGTACAAGTTGATCGGTCAGCTCCCACGCGATCTCGTCGTCGTCAAGCCCTTGAGCAATCAAGGGCTCGATCAAATCATCGTACGCGCCCGAGTCGACGATCCCTGAGATGATCGCCGGGTTACTGGTAGCCCCTACGGCACCCCACGCGAGATTCTTGTCCACTTCAGAAGGGAGCACCGAATCGAGGTAGAGCTTCGTGCCGGTATCGGATAGGGATTGAAGCGGATTGCTCATAGGAGGCCTTCGAAGGGGAAAATGACTTCGTGGTCGGCAAGGTTTTCGCAGATGGCATGACCGATCAACCTTCCGCAGACGGACTGTTCGCGGATTGTACACGAACGTTGATTGGGCGGGTGATGGTTTGTATGGACCCGATCGGGCTCCACCGCTAGGCTTAGGGATCGTTGGAAATGCGGTGGCGGTAACCCGTGCGGGAACCATGGCCTCAACAAGCGGACGCGTCGATCTGAAAATCGCTCGGGTTTTTTTACATTCATGTCGCAAACCTTTTTGACGCGTCGCACCGCGCTGGGAGTTTCCGGTGCACTGCTGATCCTCCTGATCTTCTTCTTTTTACTGCCCTCTGCGTTTCGCGGTGCCCGGTTGGCCGTCGTCGGCAAGAAGAACAACATCAAAGATTGGCTGCCAAGCGATTTTCGTGAAACGGTCGAACTCGATTGGTTTGCGAAGTACTTTGTGAGTGAAAGCTTTGTCGTTGCGACCTGGGATGGCTGCACCGAGGAAGATCAACGCCTCAGCCTTTTGTCGAGCAAATTGCGACGCGAGTCGGCTCAGCGGACGTTGAATCCGGCCCCTCCAGACTACGATCGCGCCCGTCAGTTGGCCGAACAGCTGAAGCTGTTTCTCGAGCCGTCGAATACGCAGAATTGGGGCGGCAAAAACGAAAAGTGGTTCACGAATCCCGAGGGTCAGGCGCACTACATCACGCCCGACGGGCATTTGTACCGTTGGAGCGGAGGGACCAACGTCGTTGGCGGGTTGGTCCGCGGGCTGCAGCGAGCAACGGGAACTTTTGAACTCAGCGGGCAGTTTGTTGGTGCGTTCGGCTCCCCGCCCGGGCCGAAATCGACGAACGAGTACTACAACGAACCGGCACTTTTGGCCGCCTCCTTATTTCAGACGGTTGAAACGGGGCTCGATGCCGTTGAGGTGTTGGCTAGCGAGGGTGGCCCCCTATGGCCAATCGATTTGACCGATGTCTCGATGCGAGCCGAAGTCGCCAAGCGGCGAGCCATCGAGCGGCTGACGGGCACCCTCTTCGCACCGGCTGTGCCCAACGGATTTGAGTGGACACCCGCGGCCATTCTGGAGAGGTTGCCGGCAGAATCACGAGCACAACTACCCGCAAATTTTGATCGTCTCGTCACCGAGCGTGTCGATCAAATCGTTTCGCGCTTGGGCGGTTCGGTCGACGCGCTCCGCTCGGCAACGATCGATCAACAGAATGCGGCATGGGATGAAATTTGTCAGGCCCTCGGAATAGAGACGCCACCACGCCAGACGTGTGTGTTGGCGACGCTCACACCACTGGGCAAGGAGCACCTGGCTCGTGCCGTGGGACGAGGTGTGGTCGGCGGCGCTCGGGGTCGATTGCTAATCCTCGCCGACGAGTCAGGTCTTGCGGCCGCCCCTCCGCCGTCGATGGCGCCGCCGCCGTTCGACCACCAAACCGCCCAGCTCACGGCCGTCGATGGTCGGACGATGCTCCGCCTAGGCGGTCCACCGATCGACAACGTGGCGATCGATGAAGAGGGGACCGTGACGCTCGTGCGGTTGGTAGGGTACAGCGGCCTGGTCGGACTGACCTTGGCGTTCCTCTGCTTTCGTAGTCTCAAATTGACGGTGATGGTTTTCATCGTCGGTGTGTCGTCAGCGGCACTCGCCCTAGCGATCACCTATTGGACCGGTGGTCGCGTCGACGCGATTCTGATGACCATGCCCTCGTTGGTCTACGTCCTCGGGCTTTCCGGCGCGATCCATATCATCAACTACTATCGTGACGAAGTTCGCCACCGCGGCTTACGCGGTGCTCCGCAGCGGGCGATCCGGCACGCGATCACGCCCTGCCTGTTGGCCGCTGTGACCACGGCCTTGGGTTTGATTTCGCTTTGCACGAGCAACCTGATTCCGATCCGCAATTTTGGCATCTACAGCGCGATCGGTGTGCTCGCGACTCTGATCATCATGTTCACCTACCTGCCTGCGGCGCTCGAGACCTTCACGCCGTCGTTTGCGCGGCGGTATGCCAAAAACGCGGCCTTCCCTCCGCCGCCGACCGTCGGGATGCCCATGGCGCTGAGCTGCCGCTGTCCGCCGATGAATATAGTCACATCGGTGACGCCTGGGCCAAATTTGGCACGTGGGTCGCTCGCCATCACGTCGGCGTTAGTGTGGTCAGCCTGCTGGTTTTCGTAGTCAGTTTCGCTGGGCTTTTCCGAATCCAGACATCGGTGCAACTGCTCAAGCTATTCGATGGGCAATCGCGGATCATCGCCGATTACGCGTACCTCGAAGAAAACTTTGGCAAGCTTGTTCCGATGGAGCTGGTCCTGCGCGTGCCCCCGGAGATGCAGGCCGAACGCATCTCGCAAGCTCTCGGCGATGTCGACGCGACCGACGCGTTGGCGGCGTCGGCTTCGGACACGCGACCGGAAATGCACCCGCTGAAGATGCTGCAGCGCGCCGAGGCCGTCGCGAAAATCGACACG
>JBGTCJ010000609.1:0-21881 GCA_041748895.1 Pirellulaceae bacterium | reverse complement strand
GGCTGAAAGTGAAAATGCCGTTGAGGCGGCGCTGCGGTGGCTAGCCTTGCATCAAGCCAGAGATGGGTCTTGGTCGTTTGACCTTGGCCAACTGCCATGCGAAGGCCGTTGCAGTCATTCCGCGATGCCCGATGGGTTGCCCACACCCAAATCGGCGGCGACGGGATTGGCGTTGCTCGCGTTCATGGGGGCCGGCTACACGCATTTTGAAGGGAAGTACGCCGACGAGATCCAGCGTGGACTCTACTACCTCCGCGAGATCGGGGGCCCGGCCCGGTATGGGATCGATTGGCAGCTCGGAAGCATGTACGGCCATGGAATCGCCACCCTGGCGATTGCCGAAGCAGCGGCGATGTCGCGGTATCACGGGCGGCGTGACGAGGAGCTGTTCGAAATGATTCAAGGCGGCGCGATGTTCACCGTCGCCGCTCAACACGAACGTGGTGGATGGCGATACGTCCCCGGCAGTCCCGGCGACATCACGGTGACGGCCTGGCAGGTCCTTACGCTGATCTCTGCCCGTCACGCTGGCGTGGTATTGCCAACGCTCACGCTTCCGCGGGCGCATCGATTCGTGGCGTCACTTTCCGAACCTGGCCGTTATGCCTTTAGATACCATGACACGAAACCCGAAGATCCGACGTCAACCGCCATCGGGATTTCCCTGATGCTCTATTTGGGCGAGTCGCCCGAGCGAACGACATTGCAGGTCGCGCTAGATCAAATGCTCGATCGTGGACCAAGAATCAAAAGGTCTCGCGGAAAGATTCATCACGACGTGTACCACGACTACTACGCCACGCTTGCGCTGCACCACGCACGACATCCCGATTGGGACCGGTGGCACGAACCTCTTCGAGACCACCTGGTTGCCACGCAGGCGACCGAGGGGCACGAGGCGGGTAGTTGGCATTTCCCCGACCGGCACGGCGACGTCGGTGGGCGGCTTTACACCACGGCGATGGCTGCGATGATTCTCGAAGTTTATTACCGGTTTCTGCCGCTCTATCAAGATCGGGCTCGCGACGAATTTCGACTCGATTGATTCTATGCACCAAAGTCCCGATCCGGCGGTCTTCGCCACGTTGGCCAGCCAGTACGATTTCGTCCCGGTTTATCGTCAGCTGTTGGGAGACACGCTGACGCCTGTTACGGCGCTGCAACGCCTCGACGATGGCGGGCCGGCTTGCCTATTCGAGAGCGTGATCGGCGGCGAGAAAGTCGGGCGTTACAGCTTTCTTGCGGTCGACCCGGTCCAGCGGGTGATGGCCCGAGGCGACCAGTTGACGATTCGTGAGGCGTCGGGAAACGAGCGGACCGTCACCACGCGGCATCCGCTCGAGCAGCTTCGCGAGTTGCTCGATGCGACGGTCGCACCGTCCGATCCGCTGCCACCCTTCATCGGCGGCGCCATCGGATACGCGGCGTACGACGTGGTTCGCTACACCGAGAACCTCCCCGACCCACCGCCGGACGACCGCGACCTTCCCGACCTCGATTTTTCGTTCTATCACACAATTTGCGTGTTCGATCATGTGCGCAAGACGATCGCGCTGGTGACACTGGCGCGCGGCCGCGGCAGCGACGCGGCCACGAGCTACGCGAGCGCGACCGCGAAACTCGACAGGTGGGTCAGCCGTCTCGGGAGACCCGCCCGGTCGCACGGCCCCCAAGGCCGCTCGGGCGAATCACTCGCCGAGTTGCCATCGGTCGATTCCACCCCGATCGCGCTCGAGATCGAATCGAATTTCACCAAGCCCGAGTTTCTCCGAGCGGTCGATCGTTGTGTCGAGTACATCCGCGCCGGGGACATTTTCCAAGTGGTCCCAAGTCAGAGGTTTGCGATCCGCACGTCGGCTGATCCTTTGGAGATCTACCGCAGTCTGCGTGTCGTGAACCCCAGCCCCTTCATGTTCTTCCTGAGGACTGATCAAGCTGTGTTGGTCGGATGTTCGCCGGAGATCATGTGTCGGGTGGCAGATCGAACCGTGACCGTGCGTCCGCTCGCCGGCACCCGTCGCCGAGGCAAAGACGCGAAGGAAGATCGATTGCTCGAACGCGAACTGCTGGGAGATCCGAAGGAGCGAGCCGAACACGTGATGTTGGTGGATCTTGGCAGGAACGATATCGGTCGCGTGGCCAAGTTTGGGACTGTGGAATTGACGGAGGTGATGGTGGTGGAGCGATACAGTCACGTGATGCACATCAGTAGCGAGGTCCAGGGCGTTTTGCGTGATGAGCTCGACGCTTTCGACGCGTTGCAGGCGGCGCTTCCCGCGGGGACCGTCTCGGGGGCGCCGAAAGTGCGCGCGATGGAAATCATTGACCAAATCGAACCTCAGAGGCGGGGTCCCTACGGTGGCGCTGTCGGCTACTTTGACTACCGCGGTAACATGGACACGTGCATCGCCTTGCGGACCATGGTGATTCGCGATTCCACGGTCTATGTCCAAGCCGGATGCGGCGTTGTCGCCGACAGCGAGCCCGAAGCCGAGTACGAAGAGACCGTCAACAAAGCCCGCGCTATGATCAAGGCGATCGAAATGACCGTCCGCCGCGAGCACGATCAGGCCGCGCCATCTTGATCGCGTTTAGGTCACGAGGCCCTTGGTTACGCTCATGAAGATGTCTTCGAGCGTCGGGTCCTTGTCATTGAATTTTCTCATTCGCACACCCTCACGGATCAAGTGCTCCATCAGCTGAGCAAGCCCCTCGTCATCGGTTTCGAGTTCAGCGATGACGCCATGCGTTTGAATGTCGAGCGAACGTAGCCCATCGTGACTCCGAAGAATCGACATCGCCGCTTCCTGTCCGCTGACGAACTGGATCTCCACGATCCGGTTCCGCCTGAGAGCCCGCTGAACTTGATCGATCGGACCGTGCATCAAAAGCTGGCCACGTTCGAGGATCCCGATCGACGTGCAACAATCGGCCAATTCGGTGAGGATGTGACTGCTGATCAGGATCGTTTTTCCCATGTTGCGAAGCTCTTTGAGCAACGCTTTGACATCGATGCGGGCCCTCGGGTCCAAGCCGCTTGCGGGCTCATCGAGGATCAGCACCGGTGGATCGTGCAACAGCGTTTTCGCCAAACAAAGCCGCTGTTTCATCCCACGTGAGAGCCCGTTCACGAAGTCGTCGCGTTTGTGCATCAGGTCGAGTAGCTCGAGCACGTTGGCGATCACTTTCTTTCTCTGCGTCTTGCCGATGCGGTAGGCGACGGCAAAGAAGTCGAGGAATTCCCAAACTCGCATTCCGTCGTAAACACCAAAATTGTCAGGCATGTATCCGATCGATTGGCGAACGGCCATCGGATCGCCAATGACGTCGTGGCCGGCGACCTGGCCGCTTCCGCGGCTGGGCCGAAGCAACGTCGCAAGAAACCGAATCGTCGTGCTTTTGCCCGCACCATTGGGGCCGATGAACCCGAACGTCTCTCCCGATGCGATCTGTAGGTCGAGCGACCCCACGGCAGTAAAGTCCCCGTAGTCTTTTCCGAATCCAGAGAGCGTAATCAAGGCGGCGTCACTCGTTGGGGACAATCGATTCAATAGGTTGGACTTGCAGATCGATCTTACCGTGATTGTCACTCAGATGGCCGGCCGGCTCGTTGATCTTCAGCATCAACCATGCGTCACAGGGTGCGGTCACACGCCCGCCGGTACCAACGGTGAACGTTTCGAGTGATGGCAAACCGCCCTGATTTCCCGTGACCAACGGTAACCAACACCCGATCAGTTGGCCAAGCGGTCGGCCGCGATGGTAGGTGATCGTGACCCCATCGGGTTCGGATTCCCACGGAGCCTGAGAACCTTCTGAGGCCTGGATCACGTAGCGACCCTGTGCCCGGATCTCGACCGACTTGCCGCCGCGAACGCGGATCGCGGCGCTCTGCCAACCGCGATCCGTAGCCAACGTCATGGTCGTCAATGCCTGTCCGTCCCCCTCCAACCAGGGCGCATCGCGATCGAGTTCGACACGATGCCTATCGACGTCAAAGCCGTAATCGATCTCGTCACACAGCAGTCGCCAGCGGGCGGCGAGAATCGGCCACTTCGAACGCAGGGTCTCGAAGTATTCGCGGTTGAATTGCTGGGATCTTTCCGAGCCACGCCTCGCCGCGATGCGAAATTCCGCGCGATACTCGGGATACATTTCCATCAACCAGCTCGCCAACCAACTCCAGGCATAAGCTTGGACATCGCGATGGGCCACGTCCCCGTAACGCATCACCGCTTCGATCGAAGGGAGTCCCGCTCCGTCGCGAGCACTTTGAATCAATGCGATCCGACCCCAGAACGGCGATGCCTCCCGGGAGCGGGGGATGATTGCCGTTTCCAATCGCTCGTTCTCGCCGCGATGGGTGGCGAGAAATTCAGCCATCCCTTCCATGTACCACGGCGGTCCCGCCCCTCCGAACAGTCTAGCCGCCAGGGCATGGACACCCTCATGCAACAGCAAATGTCGGGTGTAGTAGTCGCTCGCCTGGTTCATCACCCAGATCGTGCTACCCACTTGATATCCATGCGTGAATTCGGGAAATCGAGCCGGGATCAGGCCTCGCCGCTTGAACAGCGATCGATCCTCCATCAGATAACCCGAGAGTCGCCACTGCGACACGACGGCGGGATCGGTATCCCAGTATCGAAGCCACTGTGCCATGGCGACGTCAAAAGACTGCACGTGGTCGCGAATGACATCGGTCACGTCGAGATCGGTGACCAGGCGAAGGTAACGCCCTTCGATCACTTGCAGGTCAACGGCCATCGCCGGTTGGCCGTCGTCGCCGCGGCAGCGGGAGATGTCAGCGGAATGCAGCGAAAAGACGACCAACCAACTCAGCCATCGCGTCGCAACCGATCGCAGCAGTGTGCATCGCCACCGCATTGCGACACTGCCCAGCGAATCACAGGCGACAACGCCCAGGCGGTGGCGGTATAACGATCGATTGTGATGACCCACGTCACCCACGACGGGTGGTCGTGCCGACGAAGCCGCCCAAAATCGTCTCTTGAGGTGCTCCAACGATGTCATCCCAACATTGTAGGCCACAAACGCCGGCTTATCAGTATCCAACCGGTACAGCTCCGGAGACTGCCGATCACCATCGCATCGAATGGCTCAGCGGCCCTGCGTTTTGGTTGGTAGTCTTGCTCGCGTGGGGTTCCGTGGGCTGTCGATCGGAGGTTGACACGAGTGTCAAGGTCTTCGCGACGGTGGATCAAGAATCGGCGGCACCCATCCTCGGGGCCTTCCATCGCCACGTCGACAAACAAATCATTCCCGATGCTATTTTCTATCGCGGTCCGAGCAGCGCGGAATCGATCATCGATCGATTGGCCGACGAGTCGATCGAGCCGCGTTTTGACCTGATTTGGTGCGACGACTTGCTCGTGGTTCGACAAATCCGAGAGGCTGGTCTGCTCGCGCCTCGACGCTGGGCTGCCGAATCGGTGGTCCCCCGCGAGATGCGAAGCCTTGAGGGATATTGGTGTGGCTTGTCGGCTCGAGCCCGGGTGATCCTCGTGAATACGGACCGATTGCCGACGTCGGACGACCGCCCCGTTTCGGTTCGTGAGCTGAGCGATTCGCGTTGGCGCGATCGATGTGGCCTGAGTCGCCCGACGTCTGGGAGCAGCGCGATTCATTTGGCGGTGATGCTCGAGCGTGACGGTCGATCCGCGACCCTCGCGTGGCTGCGGGAGGTCTCCCAAACGGCGATCGTGTTTGAAAGTGAGGCGTTGGCCGTCCGCGCCGTGATTCGGGGCGACATCGATTGGGCGCTGGTGGATAGCGACTTAGCGGTGCTCGAGCGTGATCACGGCATGCCCGTCGAGATTATCTTTCCGGACCAAGCGACCGACGCCCCCGGAACGGTCAGAATCCCGGATGTGGTGGCCGTGTTGCGTGCCGCGGATCATCCGCAAGCGGCCAGCCTTCTTGCCGATTACCTCGTTTCCGCCGAGACCGAGGATCGGTTGGCGATGGGCAGCGCGGCTCGTCTGCCACTCTCGCGGCTCGCGAAGCATCGCCCTCGCGTCTTGCCAGAGGGCCCCGTCCGCTGGTCGTGGTGCAACTTTGACGAAGCGGTGGATGCCTGGGAGGCAGTGGCCGAGGAGATCCAAGGGGTCTTCCGCCAACTGCCGTGAGTTGGGTTATCATGCTGGCGTCGATTGGCGGATCGAACCTAGATTGCACGATGGTTTCGGGGCATCGGCCACCGCTCTCGTCGCGATTGCACCCGTCTCCATTTTTGAGGAAATGACTCCTTGAACGCCCCTCCGCCCGCGCGCCCTGAACCAAGGACGGCCGAAGACCTCCGTCTGCTCAAGAGTGAGCTACGCGAGGAGAACTGGCATCGTTGGGGTCCCTACCTTTCGGAGCGTCAGTGGGGGACGGTTCGCGAAGACTATTCCGCTGGAGGTGGAGGTGACAATCCATGGAGTTACTTCCCCCACGACCACGCGCGAAGCCGAGCCTATCGATGGGGCGAAGATGGGTTGTTGGGGATTTGCGACCGTGAGTGCCGGCTCTGTTTTGCGGTCGCGCTGTGGAATGGCAGAGACCCCATCCTGAAGGAGAGGTTGTTTGGTCTGACGGGCCCCGAGGGAAATCACGGCGAGGACGTGAAGGAACTGTATTACTACCTCGACAGCACGCCAACGCATTCCTACATGCGGGCGCTGTACAAATACCCGCAGGCTCGGTTCCCCTACGAACGCCTTGCCGACGTCAACCGCAACCGCGATCGAAATGAACTCGAGTACGAAATCACCGATACGACGGTGTTCGACGATTCGCGCTACTTCGATGTGGTGGTCGAGTATGCGAAGGCCGCGCCCGATGACGTTTTGATTCGCCTGACGATTCACAATCGCGGGCCACAATCGGCCGTGCTGCACCTGCTTCCGACGCTTTGGTTTCGAAACACTTGGACATGGCACAGCACCGACGAACTCTGCACGACACGGCCATCGATGAGACTGGATCAGGGGGTCGTCAAGTGTCATCACGACACGCTCGGTGATTTTTACTTCACCACCGATTGTGGCGAAGACGGCGATTGGGCGTGGCTATTCACGGACAACGATACCCACCCCGATCGGCACCCGGGCGTACCGAGCGAATCGGAATTTCACAAGGATGCGTTTCACGAGTACGTGGTGGGTGGCAACGTCAAGGCGGTCAACCCGGCCCAGCGGGGAACCAAAGCGGCTGCTTATGGGTTGATCGTGATCCCCGCGGGAAAGTCGCAAACGATGCGTCTGCGTCTCTCCAAGTGTGATTCGGGCCCCGCAAAGGGCGACCAAGATCCCGCCGCGTTTCGTGATCAGGCTTTCGACGATTTCCAGGAGATTTTTGACCAACGCATCGCCGAAACTGAGGCGTTTTACGATCTCCGTATCGAGAAGAGCCATTCTCCCGACCGACAGATGATCATGCGCCAAGCCTACGCGGGGCTGCTGTGGACCAAGCAGTTCTACCATTACGTCGTAGCCACTTGGCTCAAGGGCGATGCGGCGGGCAAACCGGTTGACCCCACGCGGGCCCATGGACGCAATTCCGATTGGCCTCACCTCTTCAACCGCGACATCATTTCGATGCCCGACAAGTGGGAGTACCCGTGGTACGCGGCCTGGGACAGCGCGTTCCACATGGTGCCCTTTTCACACCTCGACATCCACTTCGCCAAGGAGCAATTGATTTTGTTTCTGCGTGAGTGGTACATGCATCCCAACGGCCAGATCCCCGCCTACGAGTGGCAACTCTCGGACGTCAACCCGCCGGTCCACGCCTGGAGCGTCTGGCAGGTCTACAAAATGACTGGGCCGGTTGGACAGCGGGACAAAGTCTTTCTTGCCAGGTGTTTTCAGAAACTAACCGTCAACTTCACTTGGTGGGTCAACCGCAAGGACCCCCAAGGGCGAAATATTTTCGCGGGTGGGTTCCTAGGGCTCGACAACATCGGGGTTTTTGATCGGAGCAAACCGCTGCCCGGTGGTTTCCTCGAACAGGCCGATGGGACAGCCTGGATGGCGTTTTACTGTGGCGCGATGCTGCGGATCGCATTGGAGCTTGCTGAGGACAGCCCCGCCTACGGCGACATGGCCAGCAAGTTCTTCGAGCACTATGTCGCCATCGCTGAAGCGATGAACTCGATGGACGGAAGCGGACTGTGGGACGAAACCGACGGATTTTATTACGACCATCTGTACGTTGGAAATGAATCGATCCCGATGCGAGTCCGATCTTTGGTTGGATTGATCCCGCTGCTGACGGGTGTCATTCTCGACGAAGCGGTCCTTTACAAACTGCAGGGCTTTGGCAAGCGAATGAATTGGTTTCTGGCCAATCGCACAACGCACCTCGCCACCCACATGACCTATTTGGAACAGAGTGACCACGCGAGTGATCCGGGTGAGCGCCGCAAGCGTCCGACGCGAAGGTTCCTCGCGATCCCCTCGGAGGATCGGTTTCGGCGCCTGCTCGCGGTGATGCTCGATGAAGACGAGTTTCTCTCGCCCTATGGGATTCGCAGCCTTTCGGCAGTCCATCGCGATGAGCCTTTTGTGTTCGACTTCGGCGGCCAACGCAACGAGGTCTGGTATGTGCCCGGAGAGAGCGACAGTGGCATGTTCGGCGGCAATAGCAATTGGCGGGGACCGATCTGGTTCCCCATCAATTTTCTCCTCGTGCAGGCGCTCAAACGCTACTACACCTTCTACGGTGACGACTTCAAAGTCGAGTGCCCGACCGGCTCGGGCCACCTGATGACAATGCTCGAGGTCGCCGAGGAACTCGAGCGACGGTTGGTCTCGATCTTTGAGCCCGATGCCAATGGTCGCCGACCGGCTCACGGCGAACTCCAGCAATACGCCGAGGATCCTCACTGGAAAGATTTGCTCCTGTTCTTCGAATACTTTCACGCCGACACGGGAGCGGGTTTGGGGGCCAGCCACCAGACCGGGTGGACGGCGCTGGTGGCGACGATGTTGCATAGCCAGGGCGAAACGGCTCGGGCCGCCGAGC
The DNA here is from genome assembly GCA_041748895.1 of Pirellulaceae bacterium. GTDB lineage: Bacteria > Planctomycetota > Planctomycetia > Pirellulales > Pirellulaceae > UBA6163. The sequence goes on along the minus strand of JBGTCJ010000609.1, from coordinate 12,851 downwards.
AGCTCGATCGCCAACGTTCGAGCTGATCGCGTGGCCCGCCGCTACGTCGTGCTTCACCATCGCTCGATTCCGGGTCGAGTGGACCACTTCGATTGGATGTTCGACGCCGGCGATTGCCTTTGGACGTGGGCTACCGCAAGGCCGCTGCGAAGCGACCGCGCGGATCGCGCCGATGCCACACGGCTAAGCGACCATCGCCTCGATTACCTCCAGCACGAGGGGCCGGTTTCGAGCAATCGGGGTTACGTGCAAGCGATGGAGAGGGGGCTCTTCGACATCACGTCAATCGTTTCTGGTCAGATGGTCCTGCAAACGCGGGGCGCACGAATGGGCGTGTTGACGCTCTACCGCACTTGGCCCGAGTCGAGCGGAACCAAATCGCCCGAGGCGACCTGGCGGATCGATTTCCGTCCCACGCGGAACGAAGCGAGCTGATAGACGGGCGAGCGAGGCTGGTAGGCGACGATCGCTTCGGGGCCGGTGTGCCCGGCTAGCAACAATTGTCCGGACTCGAGCATTACGGATTCGACGATCACGGGCGTCTGAGCGTATCCGGGGTGCTCGCTCGGGACACGCACCAGCGCCACCGGCCCGGTCTCGTCCATATCCCAAGTGACCTCAAAGTCGCTTTTGGCCGCCTCGAGCGAAATCGCGCGCAGGAATCGGCTCAGCGGTAAGGGGAGCGATCCCGCGCGAAGGTTCTCGATGCGGATCGCCATCACATTGGGGTGCTCGGTCAACTCGGCCCGAACTTCGAACGAAACGATCGTGTCCAAATGGCTGTTCTGGTACCGGGCTGCGGCATAGACGCGGTCGTTACGAATCAAGATGCGAGGCGCCTCCACGCCGGGCGGAAGCAGCTTTGGAAATTCAAGGGGAATGTGGTGCGCCAGCCACGCGTTGATCTGGTCATCGGTAAAGGCCGCGTACCAGACGCCCAGTTGCGACGCGGCGTCCTGAAGTTGGACCACATCTTGTTCGAGCGATCGGCTGGCCGCCTCAAGATCGCTCGGCAATTGCTCCACCGCCAACGCATAGAACTCGGGAACCTCTCGTGTTCGCCGAAGTGCCCATGAGGATGCGAGCATCACCGAGACGACTGCAAACAGGCCTATGGCCACGATCGCTTGGGCCCAACGTTTCTTCATCGCGCTCGCTCGCATCGTGTGATCCTCCTGAGTTTGACCGACGCGGTGCCGATCCAACGACAAACGGGAGGTTTAGGTTAAGGATTGGGTTTAGGTCTGGGTATGGGTTTGAAGCATCTGTCTTTCTTCACGTGCCGTTGAAGGTCCGATTCGGACACCCGATCACCACAGCTGTTTCGGTAACCATCCGCGGATTCGCTCAGCCACGCCTGGCACGCGGCCCACCGTTGGCCCGGGGGCCGCCTCCCTTTGGGGCGCCTCTCCGTTGATGGCCTGATTGGTCATGATCGGGCGAATGGCCGCTGGGGCAACTCCATGAAGGTGCTGAACCCAGTGCGAATCGAGCAGTTTGGCAGCAGGACTCAAGTCCCCACGGCCGATTCCGCTCAAAGCTAAAAAAATTTGACTTTGCAGTTGTGACTTTTCCGTTTCGGTCATGAACCAATCGTATATCACCACATCGTCGAGCCACACCGTGCCGCTGGACATCAGGTCGACAGTCAGACGAAGCATTTCCACGCTTTGATTTGGCAAATCAGGCAATTCAATCTTGTGTGGCTCCGACGACCACTGCCCGTCGCGAGGGACCGCCACCACCTTCACCTGGCGGACCGCCACGCCGGCGACGTTCCCCTCCAACGCGATGCGGACCTGGACCGGCGGAGTGCTCGATGCATCCGCCGCAGCACCTCGAAGCCTGACACCGACCGCAAGTCGCCCGGTTGGTGGTGGGTCGATCACCCGACTCACCATCCAGGTCCCTCCCGGTCCGGAGCGGTCGCCGCAAAGCCGAACGCAGCGGTTCCCCTCGAACGCATCCTTCGACTCAAGCGACACGCAGCCGGGAGGGTATTGGGCTACTAACCACCCCGATGGAGCCGTCGCAGGTTCGGTCCTCGTGATCTCAGAGTCCCCGTCGGAATCAAAGGTGCCGATATCCCAGTTCGCGTACGGATGCGGCTCGGTTAGCGTCGTTAGGGTGTCCGCGGTCCGACGAATTTGCTCAGCAATCGCCGCGACAAGCACCCCGCTATCCTGAGCAGCGCCGCCGAGCACCTCATCACCAGCGACTTGAGCGGCCCATGAGCGGACCTCCACATCGGCCGACGCGATTCGAATCGCTTGCATCTCGCCCACTTCGAGCCGCTGACGGAGGATAGGCTGTCGAGCCTTCACCGCGAGCGGCTCCTCGGGCTTCGCTTCAGGCTGGTTCAGCCGCTGCCAAGGAGCGTTCTGTGACAAAGCCATTTGGACTTCCAGCGGCCAACGGGATTGATTGATGGCGTACACGTATGTCTCGCCATCATGCCGACCCAACCGAACCCTCGCCAATTTCATCGCTTCGTCTGCTGGTGCGACATCGACCATCTCGATCGCTGGTATGGCCCGATACTGGTCGATCCATCGCCGCGTTTCTGAGTTTGTTAATGCTAGCAAAGCCTGCAGGTCCATTGCTAAAACCGTTCGGTCTTCTCGCGCCAGTAGCTTGGCCATCGATCGCCGCGCCGTGACTCGATCAATCAATGCAATACGAATCGGACCGTCCGTTGCCCGGTCTGCCAGAGTCAATGCGGCACCCACGGGGGGAGTGGGCGGTTGGGAAGTCGCCGCGATGCTTTTGTTCAAAGCGATTTTGGACTCTTCCCGAGCTCGCGTTGCGAGTGGTGCCAGCGGCGACAATCGATTGGAATGAATGCGGGTGATCCGCGGGTAGCGATCCAATCCGGCCAATTCCCATGGCGTGCCGCCGGTTGAAAAAACCATCAGATTGAGACCTGCGATCGCCAATGAGTCCGCTGCTCCGTGGTAAACTTTGCTCAACTCATCGGCACGCCACCGATCGTAGCTCGCCTTCCCATCGCGCTGGACCCATGCTTCGATATTTGCAGGTGGCGGCGAACTTTTATCGAGTGTAAGCGCAAACCGAGAGAGCATCGCGGGATCGATCGGCGATGGCGACGGTGCCAACCGAAGCGGGGTTCCTCCGTCGGCAATCAAGCCGATTGCGGGGACGCAGCCATGGGACGAACATCGTTCGCGAAGCTCGCTCACCAGCGCAATCACTTCTCGCATCACCATCGGATGCAATGGGTCATAGAGGGATGCTTGCTCGAGCAAGTCACGGACGTTGTTCAATTCGACATCGGCCCCGTTCAGCGGTGAGCCGGCGAGCAAGCTCCGGCGCATGTCGGCATCGCTTCGAATCGCCCGCTCAAGCGCAATCAGCGGGGCATTGGGCCTCACGCAGGGAATCACCTGCAATCCTGCGCGCTCGAACCGTCGAAGGACTAGCTCGAGTAGATCGTGATCGCCCCACCCTCCCGCATCGCCACCATACCAACTTGCATCGGGTGAGAGGCTGTCGGTCCGATACAGCGACCTGCCGTCGGAATGCACGGTCAGCATCACGCCGTCCAATCCCGATTGTTCGACCGACTGGATCAATCGGGACACAGCCAGGGACGCGTCCACGGGTCGCAGCGGTTCGCTTCCGTGGCGCCCGGATCGTGGCGCGAGCAGATGAAGCCAGTCCTGCCATTCGACCTGCAGCCAAGCGCGGCGTGCCAATGCCGCCTTCGAGCTATTCACCCGTTGGGTGCTGACTCGAGGCGTTATCGAGGCGAGCACCCCGCGATTGATTGAGTCGACCGGGTTGGGATTGAGATCACGTTGAAACAGCTCGATCGACTCGATGCCCGCCGTCTGTTCGGGATCCTCGTTGACCAACAAAACGTGAGTCGAATTCGGTTTGGGCCAAAATTCCAGGCAGGCGTTTCCCCAACGGTCTTCGCCCGTGCCCAGGCGGTTGCGCAGAATCGTCCCAGTGATTTCTTCGTCCTCAACCTCGCCCCGGGCGTTGGCCGCGACAACGCTGACCCTCACTCGCATCGCCATCGGAGACGGAAATCGGATCACCAAACGGTGTGGTTGATCGCGCGCGGAAATCGGCAACGGATGAATCATCCTTCCGCCCGGTGGCAAGGTGGCAATGGCTTTTCCGTCATGATGACTCCGACTCGGTGAGGCGAGGGGCGATGGCTGGTGCGCGAACCACTGACTCGGCGTGCGAGGCATCAATCTCGATACGGACCAAAGCGACCCCATCGGCTCGATGCGCGATACCAGTCGATACGAATCCTCCGCTCGGTCGGGTCCCAGGGCAGGACTCGATGTGGTCGCCCTCGCCGTGACGACGATGAATGACTCGCACTCGGCTAAGCTCGGGTCCTCGGTCGCTCCACGAATCAGCTGCATCGGCGCCGCTAGCGTGTGCCCAATCGCCGATCTCCCCAGAGTGACCAGGCCGGATCCTCCCGAAGGAAGCGTTGTGCGGATCGACCACCGTAAACGGAAGCCACCTTCAGTCGGCGGTAGTTTGTAGTGGGCCGGAAGGATTTTTACTTCACCGTCGACGCAATCCACGGGCCACGCCTGTGTCATCAGTGGGACAGTGGGCTGGTCGACTGCGTAGGTGTCGCAAACTAGCTCCAACGGCCGGCCGTCATGGATCCCGATCGGATCACCGCTCACGCCGATCTTGGGATGCTCGTCGTCCCAAAACAAGCACGCTGGCTTTCCTTCCGCACTAAAAAGGCCAACGCGAAAGCGATCACCCGAGACACGCTTTAGCGTCCATCTGCACCCATCGCCGATCACATTCTCGACCGGATTGCCTGAAGAAAGTTGCTCGAGCGAGACCGTCATCGCCGGCGAATCCGCGTGGCCTTCGCTCACGTCAGTAAAAAATTGGACGCCTACTTGCGAGTCACGTGAACCACGAATCCGTAAACCGATCGCTCCGGTCCGGGAAGCTCGACCCCAGGATTTGGCCTCGTGAATACTCCATGGTTGAATCGACAACGGCGGGCCAAAGGTCAGCTCGGTTCCGTCACGGTTGAGTGAAAAACCAGCGCTGAGCAATCTCCCTGGCGTCAGGTTGACCAGGTCCGATACGACACCGGGCGATACACCGGGCGATGCATCGCTCCCAGACGGATTCAGCTTGACCTTGGCCGCCCAGACCCTCGGTGCCTCACTCTGCCATGTCAATTCCAGGCGAATATCGATCGGTGATGAAGTCGAAGCCGTCGGTTGGGCTGCCACGTGGGCGGGGGCCAACGAAACCACGATAAGACTCAAGGCTCCGGCAAGCACGACTGCGTGAGAACGTCGGCGCGGAAAGCCAGTGGCCCAAGCGGTACGGCGCAGAGGGCTAGGCGGTGAGTGGCGACATCCTTGTCGAACCATCGGTGTGGACTGTTGAGTTCGGTGGGCCTGCTGAATGACTGAACACCGGTCGACCCAACTCGCCGACCCGTTCAGACCGTACTCGGTCGGGCGGCACCGTGGCAATGCCGCTTGGGTCGATGTCAAGGACCAACGACCCCAGCGTCGCTGGGGAATCCTTCAATCCTGCTTCAATCGCAGCAATTGCAGCGGGTGGAGATCTTGGGCGGTGGGAAAGAAACCATCGACATGAGGCTTGACCATGTTGATCGAAGTGTAGAAATAAATGGGAACGGCGGGTAACTCATCGACCCAAATCGTTTCGGCTTCTCGAAGCATGGCCAACCTTTGCTCGGGGTCGGTCTGCTTTGCGGCATCGGCGATCAATTGGTCAAATCGCTGATTCGACCAGTTCGTATTGTTTTGCGGACCGTCAGTGACCCACATGTCCAAGAACGTGTTGGGGTCGGGGTAGTCTGCGATCCAACCTGCTCGCGCGATCTGGTAGTCACCCTGCTGGACTTTGTCGAGAAAGCTGCCCCATTCCATGTTTTGTAGCTCGATCCCGATGTTGAGATTGTTCTGCAACTGTTGCTGAATCACTTCGGCGATCGAACGATGTCCCTCGTGGGTGTTGTAGAGCACCGTCATCCGGGGAATGCCGCGTCCGCCCGGAAATCCGGCTTCGGCGAGCAACTGTCGAGCCTCGGAGATTCCGCCCACCAGCCCGGGCGCGCTTTCATAACCGGCGAGCCCCGGAGGCACGATCGTGTAAGCAGGAATCTGGCCGGTCTTGGTGACCTGCTCGACGATCTCGGTGCGGTTGATCGCCAACGCGATGGCCCTTCGGACTCGCACGTCATCCAACGGCGGTTTGGCGACATTGAGCCGGTAAAAATAGACCGTCAACATCGGAGCGCTATAGAAGTCATCGCGGCCCTTGAGCACATCGAGAAGTGTGTCGGGAGGGGACGTCACCCAGTCCAACTGGCCCGTTTCGTACATGTTGAGCGCGGTATTCTGGCCCTCGAGCGAGAGAAAATCGATCGAACCCAGTCCGACGTTCTCGGCGTCGTAGTAGTCATCATTGCGAACCAGACGGAGCCGGTCCCGCAGTCGCCGCAACTGCAGTTTGAACGGACCGTTGGTCACGATGTTGTCGGCTTTGGTCCACATGGGCACGCCGTGCGTTTCGACACAGCGGCGGTTAACCGGGTAAAGCGGGTAAAAGGCGACCAAGTTTGGGAAATAGGGAATGGGGTCGTTGAGATTGACGACCAGAGTCCGATCGTCGGGTGTCTCGAGACCGCCCAACTGATCGAAGGCGACGAGCACTCCATGAACCCGCTGGGTTTTTCCAGGTTCGGCCAGCGGTGAGGACAAGTCCGCCGCGAATGTCATCGGTTCGGTGGGTTCATCCCAGTCGATCGTCCCATCGGCCAACCGCGAGGCGACGTCGACGACGTAAACGGACCGGTCCTCCCAAGCGAGCAGAGCGTCGGCATTCTTCTTTTCGTCTTTCGCATCCGTTCCCAAATTCGGCGCGGGCGGTCGACGAATCTCCCGCAATCGACCGTACCGGATCGTCCCGCGCGGAAATGGCTGGACGACCGGTGGCCCATCTGCCGTCTCGCCCGGTCGGTCCCACAACTCGACTTCGACAAGGTCACCAATCTCGACACGCCCTTCGTTGTACTGCTGCGCGAATGGTACCCCGTACAGATGGTAGGTGTATTCGCAGGCTGTGGCCGGATGGAGCATCCGCTGCCAAGACCACGCAAAATCCCGACTGGTGACAGGGCTCCCGTCGGTCCAGCGAATGCCATCTCGCAGGTGAAACACGTATCTCTTGTTGTCGGGGGATACCTCAAACCGCTCCGCCATTGCCGGTTGAGCCGAAAGCGGCTGGAGCCCTGTTTCGGGATCGGGATCGCCATCGGGCAGCATCTGCAAAAGCCCGGCGAACAATTCATTGAGCAATTGGCCCTCGATGTTCCCCGTTGCGCGCGCGGGATCGAGGGTTTTGGGATCCGATCCGGCCTGCAGGCTGAACTCAGCGGGCGGAAGCGTGTCGAATCGGGATGCCCACGCGATCGCGACCACAACGGTTAGCGCGGAAATAACCAGAAACGCACGGCGGATCTCGGGGGGCACGTCAGTCGTCCGTTGCGATGGGGAATGGTATTTATCTGTCCGCCTTCCGCCAGCATAGCGATGGAAAACGGATCATCAAAAGGCGGTCGGCGAGCATGGCTTGATTCGCGACTTCTCGGACACCGTGAGTTTGACGCCGTGAGTTTCTAGCACATCGTGAGTATGATGAGCTGGCACGACAGCTCTCCCATCCCACCCGATCACTCCCACCTACTATGATGTGCTCGTCGGATTTGCGTTGGCGTTCCTCCGGGGAACGTACGCGCCGCAGCCGATCGATGTTCGCATTTCACCCGTTTGCCGAGTCCACCATGTCATCCGATTCCATGTTTTGGTCCCTCCGTCGTGACTTGCAGCAATGTCCGTGGATCGTGATCTGCCTGCTTTCCGTAGTCACCACGGCGGCGGCGCGATCGGGCGCTGCCGAAACGATTCCAAGCTCGGCTCCGGTCGTGATCGGCGCGGCCAACCCAGCTCAACCCGCCGATTGGCCGCATTGGCGAGGTCCTCGGATGGATGGCGTCTCACTCGAGACGAAGCTCCCCGAGTCCTGGTCTCCCAAAGGCGAAAACCTGCTCTGGTCGAGCGAGGAGTTCGCGACGCGCGCGACCCCCGTTGTGATGAACGGGAAAGTTTACGTGATCAGCCGTGCCTTTCCCGAATCCGAACAGGAAGGCGAGAAGATCGCTTGCCTCAATGCGTCGACCGGTGAGCTGATTTGGGAGGAAATTTACAACATTTTTTTGTCGGACGCTCCTGCCGAGCGTATCGGATGGTCGAGCGTGGTGGCGGATCCCCAGTCCAACCGGGTGTACTCGCTCGGTCTCGGGGCGATGTTCAAGTGCATGGACGCAGACACCGGAAAGGTCTACTGGGAGCGGTCGATGATCGAGGAGTTTGGGATGCTCTCGACTTACGGCGGACGGACCAACTACCCGACGATCTTCGATGACTTGGTGATCATCAGCGGTGTCACGACCGGTTGGGGCGAGACATCGATACCCGCCCACCGTTTCATCGCGATGGACAAGCTCACCGGCGAAGTTGTCTGGCAAAAAAGCACGCGTTTGCGGCCAGAAGACACGACTTACAGCGCGCCCGTCTTGACCATGTTTGACGGTGTCGCGGCGATGGTTGTGGGCGCTGGCGATGGTCGCATCTACGCGCTCCAGCCGCGTACCGGAAAGACGATTTGGGAATACCACGCGTCGAATCGGGGAGTCAACACAACGCCGCTGGTTCACGACGGCATCGTGTACTGCGGTCACAGCGAACAGGACTCCGCCGACACGACGAAACTGGGGGCCATTTTCGCTTTTGATGGACGCACGACGGGCGAAATCAAGGAGTCGGATCTGCTCTGGAAACACCCCGCGATGACCGTGGGGCGATCGTCACCGTTGATGGTCGACGGCCGCCTCTACATGATTGAGGATGGCGCCAACATGTTGACTCTCGATCCCAAGTCGGGAGAAATCCTCGGCCAAAAGAAGCTTGGCCGAATCATGTTCGGCAGCCCAATCGTCGCCGATGGGAAGATCTACGTCGGCGAACAGACCGGCCGAATCTACATTCTCAAACCGACGGCAACGGGTTTCGACATCGTCCACCAAACTCGCCTATCCAGCGGTGAAGAAGTTTTCGGCTCGATGGTCGCCTCCGGCGGTCGAGTTTATGTACCGAGCACCGGAGCACTCTACTGCTTCGGTAGTCCCGATGCCAATGCGACGCTCAGTGGTGAGTGGGACCTCCCGACCGAACAGCCCGTTGCGACCGACTCGGCTGTGACGCAAATCCTCCTGGTTCCGGGCGAATCGGTAATGAGCACCGGCCAAAAGCATGCCTATCAGGTCCGCGGCTTCAACGACAAAGGTCAATTCGTCCGCCTGATCCCTTCCGCTGAACTCTCCGTGGAAGGGATGGGGGCGACCCGTGCACTGGAGTTCACGACGCCCGATGAGGCCAAGCCCGGGGTCGCCACGCTGACGGCAAAGGTTGGCGAATTGACCGCACAAGCCCGAGTGCGAATCATTCCCCCGCTGCCTTGGCGGTTCGACTTCAACGATGCTCAGGTGCCTCCGACGTGGGTCGGCGCCAATTATCGTCACCGCCCCGCGAACCTTGAAGGCGAACCAGTTCTTGTGAAGGTCAGTACTATCCCCAAGGGAACGCGAAGCCAAGCCTTCATGGGTCCCACGGACATGCAAGGCTACACGATTCAAGCCGACTTTTTCCCGCTCAAGACACGCGACAGTTTGCCCGACTTCGGACTCGTGAACCAACGCTACACACTCGATCTTCAGAGCACGCAAGAGTTGCAAATTCGCTCGTGGGTGTCGCGTTTGGAGTTGCGATTTGCCAAGACCATTGCGTTCAACTGGCAGCCCGAGAGGTGGTACACGATGAAGTTCCAGGGAGAGCCGCAAAGCGACCGCATGGTACTTCGCGGCAAGGTTTGGCCACGAGATGAGAAAGAACCTGCCGATTGGCAAATCGAAGCCGCCGATTTGACCCCCAACCGTAGCGGTAGCCCCGGGCTGTTCGGGAATGCCACCAACAGCGAATTTTACATCGACAATGTGGTGGTAACTGAGAACTGATGATCCGTGATCATCACCGCGGTCCACCCGATTCCTCACCATCCTCCGCAGACAAACAGCCCAATGACCACGCGAATGAACCATTTTTTCCGACGAGCCTCGACGCGACCCGTCGTCCCTGCGTTTGTTGCACCGGCGCTCGCCGCGTTGCTGGGAATTGCCCCTACCCACGCTGCGGACCCCATCCAGGAAGCGATCGATTTTGTGGCGAAGCTTGACGTAAAGCCGCATGATTGGCCTCAGTGGGGCGGAAGCCCCGCTCGCAACAACACGCCTCTGGGAGCCGATCTCCCGATCGAGTGGGATGTGGAATCGGGCGAAAACGTCCGCTGGTCTGCCGCGCTGGGATCCGAGACCTACGGAAACCCCGTGGTGGCCAATGGAAAGGTTTACGTCGGCACCAACAACGGTTCGGGTTACGTCGAGCGTTACCCCAGCACCGTCGATCTCGGCGTCCTACTTTGCTTCGACGAAAAATCCGGTGAGTTCCTCTGGCAGCACTCGAGCGAGAAATTGCCGACCGGCCGGGTTCACGATTGGCCGAATCAAGGCATTTGCGCAGCGCCGGCAGTCGATGGGAATCGGCTCTGGTACGTCACCAGCCGTGGCGAGGTCGTCTGCCTCGATACCGAAGGTTTTCACGATGGCGTCAACAACGGTCCCTACACAACCGAACCGAATGAGAACAAGGACGAAGCCGACGTGATCTGGAAGTTCGACATGATGGGCGAACTCGGCGTTTCGCAGCACAACATGTGCAGTTGTTCGTTGATGTTCGTCGGTGACCGGTTATTTGTCTGCACCGGCAACGGGGTCGATGAAGGACACATTCGGATCCCCGCCACGAACGCGCCGAGCTTCATCTGCCTCGATCGCAATGATGGTACCGTGCTGTGGACCGACAACACCCCCGGCGCCAACGTGCTGCACGGCCAGTGGTCCAGCCCGGCCTTTGGCGTTTTTGACGGCCAGCCTCAAGTGCTGTTCGGCGGAGGGGACGGATGGCTTTACAGTTTCGATCCCGAGGGCGAGAACGGTAAAGCAAAGATGCTCTGGAAATTCGATTGCAACCCGAAGGACTCGCTCTATCAACTTAGCGGCCGGGCGACTCGCAACCACATCATCGCCACTCCGGTCGTCTACGACGGTTTGGTGTATGTCGGCGTCGGCGAGGATCCCGAACACGGCGAAGGAAATGGCCACCTCTGGTGCATCGACCCGACGCGCCGCGGCGACGTCAGTCCGACAATGGTCTTCAATACCGCCGATCCCTCATCACCTATAGCGCACAAGCGCCTGCAGGCACTTGTCGCCAAGGACGGCGATTTCGAACGGGACAACCCGAACTCGGCTGCCGTCTGGCACTACGTTGGCAACGACCCCTCCGAGTTCGAAACGACCATGCATCGCACTTGCGGAACCGTCGCGATCAAGGATGACCTGTTGTTCATCGCGGACTTCAGTGGATTGGTCCACTGCCTGGACGCCAAAACCGGTGACGCTCACTGGACCTACGACATGTTCGCGGCGTCTTGGGCATCTCCTTTGATCGTGGAGGACAAGGTCTACATCAGCGACGAGGATGGCGACATCTCGATTTTTGAATTGTCCAAAGAAATGAACATGTTGGGCGAAATCAATGTCGGCACCGCGGTCTACACCTCACCGGTCTGTGCCAACGACACGCTGTTCATCGCCAACCGCAACCGGCTGTTCGCGATCGAGCAGAAGTAGCCATGGCGCTCGCGACGATCCCGAAGTGACACGATCACCAGGGAAAAAACGGCCAAGGCCCGGGGCCACTCGCTCCGGGTGGCAGGGCAATGAATCCGTCGCTACCGGCCAGCGAAACCACGTCGCCGGATCCTTTGCCAGGGACCAGGCGAAACGAAGAATCATCGCCACAGCAAACCAGTCGGTACCAGTGCAGCGAAAGCTTTTGCTGATCGGGTTCGGCCAGCGTGATCGGTGTGCCGTTGGGATTCCAACGTGTCCAACCCGCCTGCTTGCGGAGCAGCGGCATCCCCAGTCGCCGCAAGCAAACCGCCGCGCTCACCGGGTTGCCGGGGAGTGCCAGAATCAACTTTCCGTTGTTCGTGACGGCCGCCAGGACGGGCTGGCCAGGGCGAATTGGCAAGCGGTGAAAAATAATTTCGCCGCCAAGGCTTGCGATCACTGACGGTACGTGGTCGTAGTCGCCTTTTGAAACGCCGCCGGTGAGGATCACCGTGTCGTGATCCTCGAGCGTGTCGCGGATCGCTTCGGTAAGCCGCCCGACGTCGTCGCCGCACTTTCCGCAACGCGTGACTTGCAGCCAGCGATGCACCGACAGCATCGCGTGCAGCGTCGGACCGTTGCTGTCGCGGATTTGCCACACGCTCGGAACCGAATCGACATCGAGCAGTTCGTTTCCCGTCGACCAGATCGCGACTCGAACCTGGCGACGTACGGTGATTGTTGCCGCACCAAAATTGGCAGCGGCGGCTACCGACGCTGCCGTCAGGGTGTGGCCGATATTCAACACCACCTCCCCCGCTCGGCCGTTCTCACCACGTCGCCGTACATTGCCGCCGATCGGCACTCGCTGAGCCGCCACCGTCCAACGAACGTGGTTCGCTTCCTGCTCATCGGTGTCCTCTCGCCGGACCACCGCCTCGGTCCCCGCAGGCACGACGGCCCCCGTAAAGATTCGCACCGCCATACCGTCGTGAAGCGGCGGTGG
>JBGTCJ010000608.1:0-7357 GCA_041748895.1 Pirellulaceae bacterium | reverse complement strand
CAGTACGACGTAATTGTCACGGCAAACCTGTTCGGCGATATTCTCACGGACGAAGCGTCCATGTTGCCGGGTTCGCTCGGAATGCTCCCGAGCGCGTCGATTGGTGAGTCCGGGCCCGGATTGTTTGAACCGATTCATGGTTCGGCGCCCGATATCGCGGGACAGGGGATCGCAAACCCGCTCGCCACAATTCTCGCGGCCGCCATGATGCTTCGTCATTCGCTCAAGCAGGAAGCGGCGGCCGTCCAAATCGAGCAAGCCGTGCAGTCCGCGCTCGCCGACGGTTTGCGGACGGCCGATATCGCTCGGGGAGGCTCGAGTCTCGCGACGGCGGCGATGGTCGAAGCCGTCCTGGATCGAATCCAGTGAGCGACTTGACAACTGGGACACTCGCATTCTCCATCGCCGAGACGATCACGGACTCGATCACGCAGTCGGCGACCACGCTGCCCGATCAAGCGAACAACCCCGCCTGGTTGAGCACGCGGACGTATCTCCTGTTGGCCGTGATCCTCGCGGCGCTTTCCACAGCCAGCGTGGTCGCCGCACTGCTGGGGCGACGCGAGAGCGTGAGTGTCGAGGCCGCGATGCTCAAGCGATTCAACCACAAACTCAAGGTTTGGTGGATGATGACCGCGATTCTCGTGTTCGGGTTTCTCTTCGGTTTCGTCGGCACGGTCCTGCTATTCGGCATGATTTCGTTCTGGGCGCTGCGTGAATTCGTGACCATGACGCCGACGCGACGCGGCGACCACCGAACCCTGTTCTGGGTGTTCTTCATCTTCTTGCCGCTCCAGTATCTCCTGGTCCTGCTCGGGAGCAGTCCGCCGAAATGGCTGGTCGGTGATCGACAGTTTGACTTTTACGGGCTCTACAGCATCTTCATACCGGTCTACGCGAGCCTATTTATCCCGACCCGCATTGCCCTGTCGGGCGATGCGAAACGTTTCCTCGAGCGGAGCGCCATTATCCAGGCCGGGCTATTGATTTGCGTCTACTCGCTCTCCTACGCACCGGCGCTGCTCGACCTCGATCTGACGCGCACCGACGGAACGCCATGGTTGGGTAGCAACCTCAGCCTGCTCGTGTTCCTTTTGCTCATCGCGCAGTTGGCCTCGGTACTCGAACGTGCCTGGAGCCGCTTCGCGGGCGTCCATCTGTTGGCCGAAAAGATTAACGCCAGCCGAACTTGGGAGGGGCTTTTTGGATCGATGGTAACGACCGGGCTCATCGCGTCGACGCTTTATTGGGCAACTCCGTTCATGCCATGGGAGGCTGGCGTGATGGGCGCCGTCGTCGCGGTCATGGCAACCGCGGGAACGCTCACAATGAGTGCGATCAAGCGGGATCGCGGCGTGACCGACACCGGATCACTCGTTCAGGGTCACGCCGGCGTGCTCGACCAAATCGACAACGTCTGTTTCGCCGCACCCGTCTTCTATCACCTGACACGTTTTTTCTATTCCTGAATCACGATCCGACGAGGTGGTTCGGCCCATGCCTTCGTTGCTCCTCTACGACACCCACGCCCACTTGACCGATGAGGCCTTCACCGATTCGCTCGATGAGGTCATCGCCGCGGCTCGGCAAGCGGGCGTCTCTCAGATCAACGTGATCGGTTTTGACGCGTCATCGAGCCGACGGGCTTGTGAGTTAGCGACTCGCTACCCCGACTACCTACATGCCTCAGTTGGGATCCAGCCCAATAGCGTCGCTGCCGCAACTGAGGGCGATTGGGAAGTGGTCGAATCGCTGGTCTCGCATCAGTCGGTGAGGGCGATCGGGGAGACGGGACTGGACCTTTACTGGGACGATACACCACTGCGAGCTCAGCAAGACGCCTTTGAACGCCAGATCGCATGGGCTCACGAGAACTCGTTGCCACTGGTGATTCACATGCGGGAATCGGGCCAGTTGATCGTCGAGCAACTGGCGCCTCACGCGCGGAAGGGCGCGGTCGCCGGCGTGATGCACTCATTCAGCGGAGATTGGGAACTCTGCAAAAACTGCCTCGACCTTGGACTGTACATCAGCTTTGCGGGGATGGTGACCTTCAAGAAATCGAGCGACCTGCGAGGTGTAGCCGCCAAAGTCCCGATCGACCGGATCTTGATCGAGACCGATTGCCCCTACCTCAGCCCCGAGCCCTTTCGCGGCCGACGTCCCAACCAGCCGGCGCGGGTGGAACACACGCTGCGATGTCTCGCCGAGGTGCGTGGCGAGCGGAGCGAAGACTTGGCCCGGGTGACGACAGCGAACGCGCTGCGTTTGTTTCACAAAACTGCTTCCCCAACGAACGACGTTTGAGCCAACAACCGGCGCGGTGACCATTGCCTCCGCTCCGCTGTACAATGTCGGGTCCTGTTGAATCACAGGTCTGCATCGTGGGGTTTCGGAGAGAGCAATCGTGTTGCGTTCCATCCGCTGGGTTGTCGTTTGGCTGTGGGTCACGCCCCTGACGATGCTTTGTCTCAGCACCCACGCGACTGAGGCGCAGGATCGGATTCAAGATCCCGCCGTCAGTGGCAGCTCCGTTCGGCTACTGACCATCGGCAACAGTTTTTCCCGCGATGCCACTCGATTCTTGCAACAGTTGGCGAGCGCGGGCGGACACAACTTGATTCATCAGTCGATCGTGGTGGGTGGCGCATCGTTGGAACTTCATGCCCGAAAGGCTCTTGTTCACAGCCAAAGTCCCACCCACGAGGAGGGACTTTACAACCAACGTGAGAGTCTCGTGCAGATGCTTCGATCACAGCCATGGGACGTGGTTACGATCCAGCAGGCGAGCGTACTCAGCCACGATCGCGCCACCTACCAGCCGCATGCCAACGATCTGGCGAGTTTGGTGCGGGAGCATGCCGTCGATGCGGCGCTGTGGATGCACCAAACGTGGGCCTACCGCAGCGACGATCCACGTTTCTCCAACTCGCATTATTCACCTGGTGAACCGAAGACTCAGGAAGAAATGTTTCGGGGCTTGGAAAATGCCTATCGCGAGACGGCCGCGGAGATCGGCGCGGCAGTCATCCCAGTGGGCGCGGCATTTTACGAGGCCGATACGGACGAAGAGTGGGGTTATGTTTCGGACATGGACTTTGACATGGATCGCGCGGTCCCACCGCTCCTGCCGAACCAGCCCCACTCACTGCATGTCGGTTATCGCTGGCGGGGCGAAGGCCCCAGTGGTTCGAAGCTTGGCATGGATGGTCACCACGCCAGCCTCGCGGGTCAGTATCTCGCGTCCTGCGTATGGTACGAAGTGCTGTTTGGAGAGAGTGTCCTGAAGAATCCGTTTGTGCCCCCAGGGATCGAGCGAACGTACGCGGAGTTTTTGAGGACCACGGCTCACCAGGTTGCGAGCGAGTCAGTGCCGATGACGAAGGTGCGGGCAAGGTAATGGCGAACCGATTCCACGGATTTCGGTTCTGCGTGATGATCGGATGTTGGATCGTCCTTTCATCCGTTACCGGCTCGGCGGAACCTCTCGACGCGGACGGCACCGCTGATCCTGCCGTCCGTTTCGCAGTTTTTTTTCCGTTATCCAGCGAGCCGCGAAACGATTCCAACCGCCAAGGATCGAGTCAGCTGCAACATCGGATCGCCAGTGGTTCACTGCACGCGATCTCTGGCTCGTCAATCCCTGCATGGACCGAATACTGTCGGACCTGGCGGATGCACGTTCGATCGCCCGCCGATTCCGAGGTGCTCCAGCGGCTGGGTTGGATCGTGAACCACGACGACGAGCGACCAACGCTTGGGATACCGGTTGCGCCGGGCCGCGACTTGGGGCCGCTGCGATCGCTGCGATTGCCAACGGGACAAATGAAACGTTGGGACACACCGCATTTCGCGATATTCACTGACCTCGACGATCAACGAGCCATTGATCGGGCGATCGATCTCGAAAGGTTTTACGCGGTGTGGACTCAAATGTTCTTTCTGCTTTGGAGCGAACGAGAGCGATGGGACCGATTGGCGCAACCAGGGGCGCCGCGACGATCGACGAAAATGCGCGTGGTCCTATTCGCCGACTCGGAGAGCTACGCGCGCGCCCTGAGTTCTGAGGTAGCTGGTATTGAGCGATCCACCGGCTATTACTCGCATGTCAGGCGGACGTCCTTCTTTCACGACTCGTTACCCGAGGACACCGCGTCTCGGTATCACGAGTTGACGCACCAATTGTTTAGCGAAGCGACGCTGTCTAGGTTGCGAACGCCGCCGGGTGAACGTCGAGATTTCTGGTTGGTCGAGGGGATCGCGTGCTACATGGAGTCAACGCATTTCAAGGACGATTGGGCAACGGTGGGTGGATGGGAGTCATCCCAGTTGCAGTTCGCGCGGCATCGTGCGCTCGCGGAGGGCGAGATGATTGCGATCGAGTCGCTACGACCACTCGGGCGACTGGCCTTCCAAAGGCGCGGGGATCTTGCGCGAGCCTACACCTTCGCCGCTTGTCACACCCACCACTTGATTGACGCCCGTGGTGGAGACGGATTGAACGATGTGATTGCGGAGCTGGCGCGAATTTACCAGGTCACCTTGCCAGCCGGTTTCCCGTCGGATGGCATCGCGCTCGACCAGGATCGCACCGGCGGCGGTTCACTGATTGACTACTTGCGACTGACCGATGAAACGGTGACGCCGATCGACCGCGACGATTTGAACAATCTCTTCTTGGGACGGTCACGGCTCTCGATCGAAGCGTTGGATGGAATCACTCCGCAACGGTCGATTCGATGGCTCGACCTTTCAATGTTATCGGCCACCACTACCGCAGTCTCGCGGCTTTACCCTGAACCGCGCTCCCTCGAGCAACTGAGCTTGGAAAGGACGGCGATCGACCCCTCGATCGGAAACTGGTTGGCGCTCGCCCCCCGTCTTCGCGAGTTGGACCTGAGCTTCACGAGAGTTGACGACACGACGCTGGGTCATGTCGATCCCGCGGTTCCGATCGAGACGATGTGGTTGACGGGCACACGGATCAGCGACCGATCGATCGAACTCCTGTCGGCGATCCGCACACTGAAGTCACTCGATTTACAACGGACCGACGTGACCGAGGAGGGGCGGCAGCGGCTCCGTCGTCTTCGGCCCGACATCCGACTCGATCCGCTGGAGTTGGTTCAACCATGACCCCTCCCTCGTTTCCAAGTTTTTTTCGGTTGCAGTCGCTGTTCAGTCGACAGCGAATCGAGGACGTCGGGGCTGCGGTCGAGGAGGAATTTCGCTGCTGCGAGTCGGCGTCGAGGATCGGTGCGGGGGATCGAGTCTCAATCGCCATCGGAAGCCGTGGCATCGACAAGATTGCGACGGTCGCGGCCAGCGTGGTCTCGGAAGTCAAGCGGCGTGGCGGGCGGCCGGTGATCGTCCCTGCCATGGGAAGCCACGGAGGGGCAACCGCCGATGGGCAAGCGGGCGTGTTGGCCGGCTACGGCATTACCGAGCTTTCGATGGGATGCCCGATCGAGGCGACGATGGCGACCGTCAGCCCCGCGGTGACGAGCCACGGCGTGAAGGTTCATTTCGACGCGGTCGCGGCTGAATCGGATCACGTGATCGTGATCAATCGTGTCAAGCCGCACACTCGAATCAGCGGACCATACGAAAGTGGATTGGCAAAGATGCTTCTCATTGGGCTCGGCAAACACGCCGGCGCCGCGGAGTATCACCGTGCGATGACACGACTGCGTTTTGATGAATTGGTTCCCGAGGTGGTGCCGATCCTGTTGAAACAATATCCGATCCGGATGGCGATCGCGATCGTCGAAAATGCGTTTGACGAGGTCGCGGTCGTGAGGGCGGTGCCTGCCGAGCAACTTCTGGTCGAAGAGCCGAAACTGCTCGAGCAAGCCAAACGAATGATGCCTCGCCTTCCCTTTGACAGTGCCGATCTCTTGATCATCGATGAAATCGGTAAAGAGTTCAGTGGATCGGGAATGGATACCAATGTGGTGGGAAGGAAGTTCAACGATCGCTGTGCCGGACCTGAGGAATGGCCCAAGATTTACCAGATCTATGTTCGCGGGTTATCCACCGCGACGGCTGGCAATGCGTCGGGGATCGGAATTGCCGAGTACTGCCGGGGGTCCGTCGTTCGTCAAATGGACGTTGAAAAGACGCGGATCAATTGCTTGACCGCGTTGCACTTGACCGCCGCCGCGATTCCGGTGAATTGGGAAACCGATCGCGAGGTGCTGGAGGTCGCTGCGGACCAATCTGGGCGGAACTCGCCCTCGGAACTGAGATGGATTTGGATTCGAAACACGCTCAAGATCTCGCAGATAAAGTGTAGCGAGGCCTACAGGGATGAGGCGCTCGGGCGAGCTGACTTGCAGGTCCTGTCCGAATGCGAGCCGCTGCAATTTTCTACTGATGGGCAATTGTTATGAGTCGTCCTTTTGGCGTGTGGGTGGGACTGTGGTAGCTTGACCGTACCGATAGGGTGAACCGATCGGTCGCGGTGGGTTGCCCGCGACAGGATCGTCCGGTCTGCCTAGAATAGGGCGGATGGTCGATTCGACGTTCATGACAATCACCGAAGGTGGCCGCCGGGATGTTTTTTCACTGCATGGTTGCCGCCCTCTTCATGGCGAGCGCTGCAATCGATGTTCGACTGACAGACATCGATGGCCGGCTTTCGGACGTCACGTGGGAAGCCTTCACGCCCGAGGGGTTGCTCGTTTCACGTGATGGCGACCAGGAGTCGATTTCGCTCGATCAGGTACTGAGCGTCGAACGAATCGATCCGCCGGCGACGACTACGCCGCCGATGCGGGTCGAGTTGCTCGATGGAACGCGAGTCGTGGTCACGGCGGTGACGCTTGAATCATCGATGCTCGAGGTCACGCCTCGCAGTCAGAACCCGTTGCGGTTTCCTCTTCGACAGGTTCGATCGATTCGATTTCGCCCCCCGATGGCGGCGATCGACCCGCAGTGGCTGGGAATGTCCGATCGTCCCCGAACCGCCGATACTTTGGTTATTCGCCGCGGAAATGATTCGCTCGACGAGGTTCAAGGGATCGTCGAATCGATCGATCGCACGCGTGTTTCGTTTCGGCTCGATGGCGACTCGGTTGCGGCTCCCATTGAGCGCCTTGAGGGAGTCTTGTTTGCGGATCCTGCGACGGCGGCCTCGAGTGGACAGATCGTGATTGACGACATACATGGGTCTCGGTGGCAGGCGATATCGCTGGGATCGGTAGCGACGTCTGAGCTTGAGCTGCATCTTGCCGGAGGCGTCAAGCATCTCTTGCCGCTGGACCAGGTTTCGAGAATTGAGCTAGCGGGATCGTTGCTTTACCTTGCTGACCAGTCGCCCGCCTCGAGCGACTTCGTCCCGTACGTTTCGATTTTG
>JBGTCJ010000607.1:0-2744 GCA_041748895.1 Pirellulaceae bacterium | reverse complement strand
GCGGCGTTCGCAAGCGGCGCCTCGCGGCTGACGGGTGCCCTGCGTAGCGACGATACCGAGGTGATGGTTGACGCCCTGCTTCGGGTTGGCATTGCGGCAAGCGTCGAGGATGGCGGCCGCACCGTGGTGGTTCACGGACGTGGTCGGCGTGATGACGGCCTGCGTGACGGTGACCCGGCCGAAGGTTCGCTTGACGTGTTGGGCAATCCGGACCGCGAATTGACCGAATTGTTCATGGGAAACAGTGGGACCACCATCCGCTTTCTCACCGCCGCGCTATCCGCCGCGGGTGGACACTTTCGCTTGGTCGGAGTGCCGCGCATGCACGAGCGACCGATCGGCGATCTCGTCGACGCCCTGTCCACGGTGGCCGACGGAAAAGTCGAATGCCTCAGCGACGGTGGTTGTCCGCCGGTGCTGATCGCGACGCGTGGATGGTCGGGGCAGAGGCTGTGCGTGGCAGGCGGTATTAGCAGCCAGTACCTCAGCGGCCTGATGATGGCGGCTCCGCTGGTTGGTCGGCCGGTGCAAATCGAGGTGGTCGGCGAGCTCGTCTCTCGGCCCTACGTTGAGATGACGGCTGAGGTTATGCGGGCGTTTGGTGTGGACTGCGAGCTTCGCGGAGGCCCAACCGACGAGACGCCAGTCACCTGCCGTGTGGATGGCCGTAAGGGGTACGTCGGATGCGACTACGCGATCGAGCCCGACGCATCGGCCGCGAGTTACTTCTGGGCAGCGGCCGCGATTAGTGGGGGAGAAGTGACGGTGGAAGGTTTGTCGCCGTCGGCCATTCAGGGCGATATTCAGTTTGTCGATGTGCTCGAACGCATGGGATGCGAAGTGACTCGGCGTCCTGGCTCCATCACCGTCTCGCGTCGGGGCCCGTTGCGAGCGATCGATGTCGACATGAATGCGATCAGCGATACCGTCCAGACGCTTTGCGTGGTGGCGTTATTTGCCCATGGTACGACGGTCATTCGTGGGGTGGCGCACAACCGCTTCAAGGAAACCGACCGGATCGGTGACCTCGCTCGTGAACTGAGGAAGCTCGGCGCCCAGGTGATCGAGACGCACGATGGGCTTTCGGTTGAGCCAGGTCGATTGACCGGAGCCAGCATCGAAACCTACGACGACCACCGCATGGCGATGAGTCTGGCGTTGGCCGGGTTGAGAGTGCCCGATGTCCGAATCGCCAACCCCGCCTGCACCGCGAAAACGTATCCCGACTACTTTTGCGACCTTGAACGTCTGATCGGCAGGCCTCACCGATGGGCAAGCCCTGCCGAAACGCACGCGAGCCGCGACACGATGAAAGCGCCGCTGCCTGACTAAGTGGGCCCCAAGAGAGACGGCATGGTGACCGCGTCGGCGGAAAGCGGTTGTGTTTGTCGAAGTGCCGCTTCGGCCCTTGCTAGAAGGCTCTGGGAGGCGTCCTCCCAAGAGCCGCCATCCTCATCGTCACTCGTGGCAACAAAAACCGCCTGACAGTGTTGGCAGGCAACCTGACGCCCAAGCAGTTGCGTGTGCACTTCCAGGCGGCGGCCGCAGGTCGGGCACGACTGAGTGAAGTGAAGAGGCATGGCAGAACTCCAAGGTTCTCAGACACGGACCGGGACGAGGGTTTGATAATAGCCCTAAACGGAGCGCTAATGCAAGTTCAGTGGCCGCTGGTGCGGGGCGAATTGGTCCGCTCCGTCTGTGGCCGCGAGCCGATCTCGCCTTGCGAACAAGGTTTACGGCGATCTGACTCGGTCCGAAATTCCTGGAACAGTGTACGCCAGTTCGCCCGCGAATCCACTCCTTCGATGAGACCTCCTCAGGTGCTCGCAGGTTCACCCCGAAATGCCAGAGGTGTTTCGGTGGCGTGTGGATCGCTGGGCGCAGGGCCCGATGGCAAACGCGTTGAACGCCTTTTTGCAATGCCACTCGCCGGCCTGTTAGAATCGGAACAACCCTTGCCGGTCCGGGTTCAACGGAGAATATGAGACTGGTATTGCTTTCCTTGCCTCTGGCGCCCGGGGGAAAAATCATTGCACAGCGTTGGCTCGGCACGACGTGGCTTCGTCATGGTGATCCCGTTCGCGTTGATGCTGATGGCGTCGAGGTCTTTCGCCCAGGACGTTGAGAGTTTGCTGCGTACAGGGCAATACGATCAGGCGGCACAAGTGGCCGCGGTCGAGGTGCAGCGCGGCGTCTGGAACGAAAAGTGGCCAAGGCTTTTGATCGAAGCGCATCTTGCCAGGGGTCGCTACCCCGAGGCGCTGGCCATCTACGAAGCGGCTATCGACCGCTATCCAACCAGCCTGACACTTAGGTTGTTGGGTCGAGACGTTCTGATTGCGTCGAACGACCGCGAGCGAGCGGAGCGTGAGGCGAATCAGATCTTCGAGATCCTGCAGCGATCCAGTTCACGTTTTGCCAGCGCCGACAATCTGGTGGCCGCGGGCCGTTACTTTGCGCTTCGTGGCGAAGATGCGCGTCAGATCTTGACGCTCTTCTACGACCGTGTGATTCAGGCGGAGCCGAAGCATCTCGAGGCCCACTTGGCGACGGCCGAGTTGGCTCTTTCGAAAGGCGACTACCAGGTTGCGGCGCAGACGCTCGCCCGGATTGACGCGGCCGACACCGGCGATCCGCGTGTCGCGTACCTGCTAGCGAGGGCCTGGGCACCCAGCGACGGGTCGAAGGCAGCGGAGTTTCTCGAGCGGGCGCTCAGCCGCAATCCGAACCACGCCCCGAGCCTG
>JBGTCJ010000606.1:0-11688 GCA_041748895.1 Pirellulaceae bacterium | reverse complement strand
GCCCAACCCCAATCCCATGGCTCGCGTCGATTGGCGGAGCGCCGAAATCGTGATCGAAATCGATGAACGAGACGTGGCGAATGCGGCAGGCCTGATCCAGTTGCAGGTGGATGTTGCCGTCGAAGCCAGATGGTAGCGGTGGGCAAACCGAACGAAGCGGCGAACGGCCGTTTAAAATTTGTGAACACACTTGTACCACCACACGTCCCGATCACAGTCCCGAGAATCCTCTATGTTCCACGACCGAACTTCGAGTGAGCCCCTCTCCATGACGACCTTCAACATAGCGATACGAACACTGGCAAGGGTCGTCTCGATCGCATGGATGCTGGGGACGCTGATGATCGGCGGCCCGTCTCATGCCACCGATCCCCGACCTCTTTTGGAGCAGGGCGATGTCGCCGGCGCGCCCGCTGACCCGGGTCAAGCGGCTGCGTCCAAGACGCCCCAATCACCCCCCGATTTTTCGCCTTTTGAGTCGCGATATCCGTGGCAGGTGAGTCGCGAACTGGCAACCGGGCGCACGCCGGGGTCCGTTCCCGAAACCAATTTCGACGAAGCTCTCGTGCCGAAATACACTTTGCCCCCGCTGATGCGATTGCCTTCGACACCGTCGGAAACGGATGTCGCCAGTTCAGGTGACGGGGTGCCGATCGAGACGGTGGCCCAATGGCACCAGCGACGTCAGGAGTTGCTCGACCTGTTCCGTCGCGAAGTCTTTGGCGTCGAGCCTCCGCGGCCCGATGATCTCTCGTTTCGCGTCGTCGATACCGATGCACGCGCCATCGACGGACGAGCCACCTGGAAGCGGGTGGCGATCACGGTGCGGCTGCAGGGTCAGCCGTTCACGTTCCATCTCAAACTTTTTGTACCGAATCAACGCGAGACACCAGCCCCCGTCTTTTTGGTGCTCAATCATCGCGATGCCTCGATCACCGATCCGACGCGTTCTGAAACAGGCGACTACTGGCCCGTGGAATATGCGATCGACCGTGGGTACGCGATCGCCGCCATCGATGTGTCCCTCGAAGTCGACCCGGACCAAGCGGACGCCACGACCGGTATCCGCGAATTTTATCGCACCCACCATAGCGAGGCGGAGGCATTCACTTGGCGGGCGATCTCGGCGTGGGGTTGGGCGGCTTCTCGGGCGGTCGATTACTTTGAGATCGATGACGACGTTGCCGAAGACAAGGTCGCGATTGTTGGCCATTCTCGCAGCGGAAAAGCTTCGCTGTGGGCTGGAGCACGTGATCGTCGATTCGCGCTGGTGATCCCTAACAATGCGGGTGACGCCGGCCCCTCGATCGCGCGTCGTCGATTGGGGAACACGATCGAAGTCATGACCGGTCGAAACCCCCATTGGTTCGTACCCCGCTACGCCGAGTATGCAGGCGTCGAGTCGAGCATGCCGTTTGACCAGCACATGCTCGTGGCGCTGGTGGCACCGCGGGGCTATCACGGCGGCGATGGTGCGGAGGATTTGTGGCACGACCCGCGAGGCGCGTGGTTGTCCTTGGTGGAAGCTTCGAAGGTCTGGGCGCTGCATGGCGTTACGCGACCGCTCGAGGATCAGATGCCGCTTGTCAACGACCTCTTGATCCGTGGACCGATCGCGTACCACATTCGCAGCGGTGGCCACGGCCTCCGACTCTACGATTGGAAGCTCTACCTCGATCACGCCGATTCGCTATTCTCGACGAAGTAAGCTCGCGTTAGGGCTCTCCCACGCTCTGACGAGCCGCGCGTGTCAGCAGCTCAGTGGCCGGGTGCCGAATCTGTCGCTCCGCCGTGATGGCATAAAACGATTCTCGCACCGCTTCCATGCGAGCGACACGGCGTACCGAGTATTGGCGGCAGAGACGCGACTGGACCACCGACGGTCCGGGAAACATCCCCGACCCCGCCTCACCAAACGCCTTCATCAGCGCGGAGTCATGAAATTCGTGAGCGATCTGGGGAGAAATCCCACGGTCGTCAAAGTAGCGATCCAGGTGCGGGCGGAGCGCCGTCTCGCGGCTCGGCAACAGCAGTGGGACCGTCGCGAGCAACGCGTCGAGAGGGCGGCTGTCGGTCACGGGAATGAGCGCATCGCTTGCGAACCAGGAAATCGACGAGTCGCCCAGCAGGTGGTTGAAGACTCGCAGGCTCCCACCGGGCGGCGTTTGCGAATCCGAGAGAATCACGTCCAAGCGATGGGTTGCGAGATCCTCCACCAACGCCCCCAGCATCCCCTCGCTGCACTGCAGCGATATCGTAGGCTTCATGCTCAGCAGCGGCTTGAGCAGCCGGTGGACGACCAGTTTCGGAACCGCGTCAACAACTCCCACTCGCAGCCGCAAGCGGCCTTCGGGAAGACGTCCCGAAAGTGCCTCGGCCAGTTCGGCGCCCAGGCCGAAGATTTCTTCGGCGTATTGCATCGCCACCCGCCCCGCCTCGGTCATTTCGAGCAACCTGCCATTGGGCCGAAGCAATTCCTGCCCAACGGATCGCTCGAGTTTGTGGATCTGAGCGCTGATCGTCGGGCTCGTTAGGTGCAGCCGCCTCGCAGCTTCGGCGACGGTCCCGTGTCTCGCCACCATCCAAAAGTAGAGCAAATGTTGGTAATTCAACCAATCAATCGGTTTCGACACGCGAGAATCCGGGAGTGGGTTGGGGGCCGATCGGTGCCATCCAGGGTAGGCTTGCGTGCAACAGATCGCCACTCCACCCGCCTTCAAGAGATGGTTCGCTATTTTCTAACAAACCGCAAGTCAATTAAGCTTTTGCCATGGCTCCGCAACGGTCGTATGATCTTTAATGGGCGTGTTGGGCGTGTTGGGGTGGGAACGTAGCGTCAACTACCGAGCGGATTTCGCGGATGGACTATCGGCAAGAGCAGGCAATACAGATTCTCGAGATTGTTGCCGAGGCACACGGCGTGCGCATCGACCGCGCCGAAGTAACGCTTTGGTTGTCGGCGTTCAACATCAGCTGCAGCGAAGACATGCTCGCATGGCTGTATGCCAGCGGCGCCCGCTCGGGCATGAAGATGGGTTTCTTCGACTGCGGGATGGACGATGTGGCGGCCTTCGCTCGCCAGGGTTTGCCGCTCATACTTCCGCCCTGCCGTGAGAGCGTGTCGGGCGGAGCGCAGTGGTTGGTCGTCACCCGCTACCGCCGAGGGCGGTTTTATGTCCACCAACCTCACGACGGTGGCCGCGGTGAGTGGATGTCTCGCAAGCATTTGATGCGAGTCGCCGGAATGGAAACGTCGGAGGAACGAGCGAGGTGGTTGGTGGCTCAACCTTTGACCGCAGAGTTTGGCGCGGAACCCGGTGATTCGCCCAAGCCGTTCTATCGTTTGCTGAGGCTCTTTCGAGCCGATGCAGGCGATGTGTGGTCGATGTTTGTTTTCGCAGTCATCACGGGTGTTTTGACTTTGGCGGCGCCGCTGGCTGTTGAAGCATTGGTCAACACGGTCGCGTTCGGTCGCTACCTGCAACCGATCGTGATGTTGGCCTTGTTGTTGTTCGTCTTTTTGGCATTCGCCGCGGCGCTCAATGCGTTGCTGTTCATCATGGCTGAGATCATTCAGCGTCGGTTCTACGTGCGGATCTCTGAGGATCTGGCGTACCGGCTGCCTCGAGTTCAGGCGGCGGCACTGGATGATCGCCACGGCCCGGAACTCGCGAATCGCTTTCTGGATGTTGCCAACATCCAGAAAGCGTCGGCATCGCTCCTGCTCGACGGCATGTCGTTGGTGATTTCCGGGTTGATTGGGCTGATCGTTCTCGCCTTCTACCACCCGTTCTTGCTCGGCTTTGACATCGTGATGTTGTCGATGATGGCGTTCATCATTTTTGGGCTGGGTCGTGGCGCCGTCGGTACCTCGACAAGCGAATCCAAGTCGAAATACAAATTGACCGCCTGGCTTCAGGAGCTAACCCGCAATCCTACCGCGTTCTCGATGCACGGCGGCCAACGGTTTGCGATCGACCGCGTCGACAAGTTGGCAGTTGAGTACCACGATTACCGTCGCAAGCATTTTCGCATCCTGATGCGACAGGTGAGCTTCGCCTTGGGGATGCAGGCCGTGGCTTCGACGGTACTGCTGGGGCTGGGCGGATGGTTGGTCGTCAGCGGTGAATTGACGCTCGGACAACTGGTCGCGGCCGAGTTGATCGTCTCGGTGGTCGTTGGGTCATTTGCGAAAGTCGGCAAGCATCTCGAAAGCTATTACGACCTGCTCGCTTCGGTCGGCAAGATTGGGGACCTTCTCGATCTTCCGATGGAACGCCCTGGGGGGCCGGTCCAGGTGGATGCGGCGGGACCAGCCCGCATTGACATTCATGGCGTCAGCGTCGCGGTGGGTGGCAAGACGATTGTCACCAGCTGGTCGGGTACTGCCGCGTGTGGCGGCTTGACCGTGTTGTGGGGCGCCGGTGGCTGCGGTAAATCCTTAATGCTTGATGCGATCGCGACTCGCCGCCCGTGCGTCACGGGTCACATCGACATCGATGGCAACGAATTGACTCAGTTGGATGTCGAAACGCTACGTCAGCAGATCGGGTTTTCGAGGGACTGCGAGGTATTTCATGGCACGATCGCCGAGAATGTGCACCTCTACCGGCCGCATATTCGTGTGCACGATGTTCGCGACGCGCTCAAATTAGTCGGGCTGATTGACGAGGTCCGAAGCCTGTCCGAAGGCCTCGATACAGAATTGACGACTCACGGTGCCCCGCTCTCGAGGAGTCAGGCACTGAGATTGATGATTGCCCGAGCAATTGTCGGGCGACCACGGGTGCTGATTCTGGACGGAACTCTTGACAGTCTGCCCGATGCGGCCGCCGAAAAAATTCTCGATCGTTTGACGGAGCAGCCCCAGCCGTGGACGTTGCTCGTCGCAACGGGTCGAGATGCGATTCGGGCGCGGGCTGACACGGTTTGGGAGATGGCTGCGCGCGGGGCCGTACGATCGTCGGGGTGAACGAAGTGGCGGTCGGACGCGTTTTAACAGCGTGTCCGTGAAAGAACCATGTTTGGTGGGTGAGGCGAATGAGGCGAATATGGAAATAACTCCGAAACGAATCGAACACGCGTCCGAGGCGCGCTACGGCAACTCCGCTAGCGGGCCTTCGGTCACCACGCTCTCGCGAGATTCCACCGTTACCACCGAAACACCACGGCCGTTGAATCCCGCCGCCGCGCCCGCGCCGCTGCGGCCGACGAAAATGATTCAGGCGCGGCCACTGTTGACCGCTCCGCGATTGGTCCATTCAACGCGTCAGACGAGAAACTTCGCGGCACTGTTGCTTCTGATGTTGGTCATTTCGATCGTTGCACTCTCTTGGCTTCCGTGGCAACAATCGGCCAAGGGTGCAGGCCGAGTGATCGCTTACCGACCGGGCGAAAGGCAGCAGGAGATCACCTCACCGGTCAGGGGAATCGTCTACGACGTTCCGGAGAATTTGGTCGAAGGGGCGTTCGTTCCAAAGGGCGAGCTG
The DNA here is from genome assembly GCA_041748895.1 of Pirellulaceae bacterium. GTDB lineage: Bacteria > Planctomycetota > Planctomycetia > Pirellulales > Pirellulaceae > UBA6163. The sequence continues at coordinate 6,199 of JBGTCJ010000606.1, read as the reverse complement.
CTACTGCGGATCAAGCCCTTGGCCGCGGACTTGACGGAACAACTCGAAGGGCAGATCAGGAATCTCGAGACCAAACTCGGTACGGAAAAGATCAAGGCGAGTGCCTACGAAAAGAACATTGCGGCATTCGAGTCGGCGCGCGATTCGGCCGTTGAATCCGCCGAGCAAAATATTCTGGCCGCGGAGGCCAAGTTAACGAGCAAACGCGAACTGCTGGCCGGATATGAAGCCAAACTCAAGCAAGCCGAAGCCAATTACCAGCGGCAATTGGAACTCAATCGCGCCCGAATCACTGCCGATAAGGATCTGGAGTATCGCGAGCTGGAACGCAATTTTGCCCGCGCCGAGCTCGAATCGGTAAGGAAAGAAATCATGCAGGCGGAGGCCGAGCTTGCTAGCAAAGAGGCCGAACGCGACCAAAAACGCAGTGAGGCACAGACGAAGGTCGAATCGGCGCTGGCGGACTATCAGGCCGCGCTGGGGGAGATCGCCTCGGTGGAGAACCTGCTCGAGGACGTCAAAATCAGGCGTTCGGAACTCGACCGCCTCGAAGTTCGAGCGCCACTGGACGGCTACATCCAACGTCTGCCAGTTTTTGTCGGTGGACAGTCTGTCAAGGAAGGGGATTATCTACTCACGCTGGTTCCTAAAACCGATAACCATGCAGTGGAGTTGTACATTCGTGGCAACGACATGCCACTGGTTCATGCCGGGGATCACGTTCGCGTCCAATTCGAGGGGTGGCCCGCCTTGCAGTTTTCGGGATGGCCTTCGGTCGCGGTCGGGACTTTCGGCGGTGAAGTTGCGTTGGTCGATCCGTCGGATGACGGCACGGGCCAATTCCGGGTGATGGTGCGCCCGACTGAGGAGGAGCCATGGCCCAACGAGGCCTACCTTCGCCAGGGTGTTCGCGCCAACGGATGGATCATGCTTGGAACGGTGTCGCTAGCTTACGAGATTTGGCGACAACTCAACGGATTTCCTCCGGTTTTGCCGGAGGCGAAGGACACGGGAACCGGCACGGATGCCGTCAAGAAGCCTAAGCTACCGAAATAACTCGCTGTCGCTTGGATGCGTCGTGGTCACGCTGATCGGCTCCTCCATGGGCTGCCGCAGCAGTTGGCTGCCTCGACCCGCGTTCGCCAAAAGTTCACACCCCGCTCTTCCAACGAGCGAACTTGCTGGCACCTCCGAGGTGATCGTTCCGCCCGCGGCCGACACACCGCCGACCATTCGGTTGACCGCTTTCGCTGACGATGACTCGCAACCCTCGGCGGTCCAATCGCTGGACAATCCCTCGCAGGTCGACGGCGCTGTGGAACCGACGACTTCCGAACCCACTCCAACGGTCCCTGGGCTGGACGCCCCCGAAACGTTGGGAGACGCCCTGCGGCGGGCTAGCGATGCCGAACTGCTGCCGCCCGCAGCTGCCGTCGAGCCCGATACTAGTTCACCGTTGCAGTTCGATCAGGTGATCAGTTCAGTCCGATTGGCGTATCCGACGATTCGGGAATACATGGCTCGGCGAGATGAAGCGTCGGGGATGGTGGTCAGCGCGCTGGGAAATTTTGATGACGTTCTTCAAGGCCACTCGATGAACCAACCCCTCGGCTTTTACGAGACCTATCGGCAAGGTATCGGACTGAGGCAGCCGTTGTGGACCGGTGGCTCGGTATTCACGGGATACCGCATTGGTCGCGGCACCTTCGAACCGTGGTACGGCGAACGGGAGACTAACGATGGCGGCGAGTTCAAGTTGGGGCTCGATTTTCCGCTGCTTCAGGGCAACGCGATCGATCGCCGCCGGACCGATCTGCGAACCGCGCGCATCCGCAGTGCTCAGACTGAGCCGGAACTTTACCGAGAGTGGCTATCGGTCCAAGCGTCCGCCGCTTTTGCCTACGGGAGCTGGGTCGCGGCGGGACTGAACGTCACCGTCCAAGAGGAACTGCTGGCACTGGCAAAGGAACGTATCACGCAGATCAATCTTCAGATTCAAACGGGTGATGTCCCCGGACTGACGCGGATCGACAATGAGCGATTGATCGCATCGCGGGAAATCATTCTCATCGCCGCGCGGCGCCAATTTGGCGAGGCAGCCGTGAGGCTGTCGATGTTCGTTCGCGACGCCGCCGGGCAACCGGTTTTGCCGGCGCCGGGGCAGGTTCCCAGCCAGTTCCCCGAACCCTCCGAGTCGCCCGCCGACCCTGCGGACATGATCGCTCGCGCCCTTGCAGCTCGCCCCGAACTTCGCGTGCTGCAGTTCGACGCTGGGATCGCCCGCGCCGAATTGGACCAAGCCATCAACCAACTACTTCCGGAGCTGAACGTCGCCGTCGCGGCCGGCCAGGACGTCGGTGCGGCGGCGAGCTCCAAACGTGACAAAGGTGACCTCGAGTTCGAGGCGGGCTTCTACGGCGAAGTCCCTCTGCAACGCCGAATGGCACGAGGAAAAGTCGATTCGCTGCGGGCAAAGCTGAGGCAGATCGATGCCAAGGTTCAACTGACTTCCGACAACATCGCGACCGAGGTTCAGCGGATTCTGGTCACACGCCAAGCGGCACAGGAACAGATCGAGCAGGCCCGACGCAATCTCGACCTAGCTACACAAACACTCGAGGCTGGAAAGATCGCACTGCTGCAGGGCGAATTCACCTTGCCGATTCTGAATATCTACGAGCAGGCGGTCGCCGACGCTCGAGCGGCATTGATCACGGCGACAGCCGAGTTCTTTATCGCCGATACCCTGCTTCAGGTCGCTACGGGTGACGGCGTTGCGCCTCCGGCGATGTAGGTGCCCACTGCGAAAACTCGAACGTTAGCGTCGCTCACGGAAGGCGGTAGATCACCGTCGATTCCACGATCGTTGCCTCGCCCACCAAGCGACGGATTTCTTGGCAGGCGATATCGCAGTCCTCGGGGGCGATCACTCCGTCACCGATCAGTTTGCACCGGATCCGCTTGACCCCACCGATCATTGACGCCGTGACGTCGCGAACCTCAATGTCACCGACCCTCATCCCCTCGATCTGCCTAGCCGTGCGTTGAGCTTGGACGACGTTGGCGAAACTGATGCCCAGCGGGATGCAAATGATCGCGACCATCACGATCGAGATTTTCAACCCCCTCGTGGCACGCGACAACGGCGAGAAGCCGAGCAACGAAAACGTGATCGACGCGGCGAACAGGATCCCAATCAGGTTGGTCATGAACAACAACAGCGCTCCGCCAAAAACCCGCCCCTCCATCCACCCCAACCCGATCCCGGCGACAACCAGCGGCGGGACCAACGCCACGGCAATCGCCACGCCGGCCAGCGAGCGGGCCACTTCCTGACGCGCGTGCGCATAAGCCCCCGCCACGCCCGAAAGGATCGCGACCGCCAAGTCGATCAAATTGGGAGACAGCCGCGCCTCGATCTCCGGCGTGATGGTTCTCAGTGGCAACACGACCGATGCCGTCGCCGCGCAACCGATGGCGACAAACAATCCGCGACAAACGGTCATCAGGCTCGTCCAAAGCAACCCTTGATCTTGCCGCGATAGCGCCATCGCCAGCGAGATGATTGGCGCCATCAAAGGGGCCAAAATCATCGCACCAATGATCACGGGCCCCGAATTGGCATACAACCCGCACGCCGCCAACAGGGAGGACAGGACCATCAAGGTGAGAAACGATGGCGAGGTTCGTGAGTTCTCTCGAAGGATCAAAAACAGATCCTTGAAATCCTCGGTTGCGGCGTGACGAAGCAGGGGTAACGGCTTGAGAATCAAGTCCGTGCGAGCTGTTTGCGAAGGCAGCGATTGAATGCGATAGACCTCCTTGCTCGAACCCACATCGGAGATCAAGCGCAAGTGCCTTCCTGGGTAGATCGTCAGCGCACCGGGTTGAACCTCGAACGCCAACTCCTTCGCCCGAAAAGCGTGTCCGTCAATCACGTACGGCATCTCTCGATCCGAGGACACCGTCAATCCGCTGGTCTTGATGTGACCTGCGAATGCGGGCAACCTGTTCGACTGAGACGGGCTCCAGATCAACGACTCAAAAAGGAAGCCGAATAACTCGAGCCAACTCTGTGGTGCCAGCACCAGCGCGTGTAGCATCCCATCCTTGATGCTGCTCTCTTCCAAGACGCGACGTGCCAATAAAGTGTTGGTACCGTGCTCGACGACCACCATCCCGATTGCCGCGGTGGCCAGGCTCTTTTCCTTCTGCGTCGTGATATCGAGCGCCGCCGGAGCAATCCCGCCCAGCCGTCTCAACTCGAACAGAAATCGCGTGATTCGCGTCCACCACCCCACCGTTCGGTCACCACCCAACAACAAGTTCGCGGCGTACCCGATCACCACCGAATTCATCACCGGCCGACCATTGCACCACATCAAGTCCACCGACTGAGGCTTGATGTTCGAATCGATCTGGTCGCCGGACGTCCTCTCGGGCCCCTTCCCCACCGCCTCAGCATCGACTTCACCCGCGGTCGCCGCCCGCTCGCTTGCCTTGATGTCCGCAATCGCATCGTCGATCCGACTGGCAATCCCGAAACCCAATCGCATGTGTTTCATCTGCGGATGCGGCAGGGCTCCCAACCGCCATCCGCGACGTGAGGCTTCGGCGACGACGTGGACCAGCGTCTCGTCACCCAAATACGTGATCACGATCGATTCGCATGGAAAATCGAGCGGCTCTTCGCCCTGAACCGTTCGCCATTGGTAGAGGTCGGGCGGAAATGCGGTGCTCAATTTCGAGGTCACCGCGGCGGACGGTTCGGCCTGAATCAGCAAAAATCTCGATGCTACACTCGCGGCATCATCCATTGGGATACTCACCTCGAGGGTCCAATCCGTACGGTCTCTGGTCGGAAACTTCGCGTGCGTCGGCGAAGGCGTTATAACGAGCGGCCAGCCAGCCAGGAATGTGGATACGAGATGAAAACACCGATCGCTTGGAAAAATCTTGCTCATCAACCGGCGCGTACCGCGGTCTCTTTGGGCGGCATCTCGCTGGCCATCGTCTTGATGTTTCTTCAGCTCGGATTCCTTGGGGCCGTGGGCGACACCGCGACGCTCGTCTACGGGCGGATGAACGGCCAACTGCTCATTCGCTCGCCCGAATACCTCCACGCTTACGACCCCCGTTCGATTCCGCTCGTCGCCCGGTGGGCGGTCGAGTCGTTGCCAGGCATCGAAGAGATTCTCCCGATCGATCTCGGTGTCACTCGTTGGCAGAACCCACGAACTCACCAACGTCTGGCCGTGGCCATGATCGGCATCGATCCCCAGCGGCCGGCGATTCATCTGCCCGATGAACGCGCTGCTGCGCTGCGCCTCCGCCGGCCCGACCACGTGCTCGTTGACCTCGAAACACGAGCTGACTTTGGCCCCGCCAATGGGTCCGTTTTCGGCGACGAGGACCTCGGGCAGCGGGTCGAGATCACCGATCAATCGGTCAAGATTGCGGGAACCTACAGGATGGGAACCGGGCTTGCCGCCAACGGGGCAATCCTGGTCAATCGTGACGCTTTCAATCGCCTATCGCCGCAGCGATTGGCAGCGCCCGCCGATGTGCCCCTCGCATCGATGATGTTGGTGCGATTGTCCAGCGGTGCGGAGGTGGAGCAGTCGCGCGCCCAAATCCGCCGCCGACTCGCTGACCTGGGTGGTGTGGCTGCGGCCAGCGAAGTCTTGACACTGGACGAGGCGATCGAGTTCGAGCGGAACTACTGGTACTGGGAAACGCCGATTGGCGTCATTTTTGCCATGGGCGTTGCGATCGCGGTGCTCGTGGGCGGGGTGATCGGATACCTGGTTTTGGCTGCCGATGTTTTGTCGCACCTGCCCGAATACGCGACCCTCCGCGCGATGGGTTATGGAAATGGCTACCTGGCTCGCGTTCTTCTGTCGCAGGCGTCGTGTCTTGCGATCGTCGCCTTTCCCGTCGGCGTCGCGGGATCGCTTCTGCTCTACGCGGTCACGTCGAGTTGGGCGGGTGTACCGATTCGCATGACGATCGACCGCTTGCTGTGGGTCGGTGGGCTGTCGTTTGCGATGTGCGCTGCGGCGGGTATGGTTGCCTTGCGAAAACTCGCAAAAGCCGAACCGGCCAACCTGTTTTGATCACCTCGCTGTCGCCTGATCGCCATCTCGCCCGCACGCTACCCCTTTCTCGTACCACCGCCCGTTCTTTGGACCCCGGTCCC
>JBGTCJ010000605.1:0-5278 GCA_041748895.1 Pirellulaceae bacterium | reverse complement strand
CGGTCGCTGCCAAGGCGATCGAGCACTGCCGAGCGGCCGGAACCGAGCTCGCTAAGCTCGCGCTCCAGTTCGCCGTCGCTTGCCCTGAGTTTGCAAGCTGCGTCACAGGCTCGGCCAATCCGGACCGCGTCGCGCAGTGGTGCGATTGGGTCGAGCAGCCCATCGACGAGAAGCTGCTCGGTGAGGTGAAGGAGATCCTTCGCCCGATACACAACTGGTCCTATCCAGAAGGCCTGGCCGAAAACGACGATCCGCACTAGGCAAAAACTGCTTTGCCATCCTGCGAGGTGATGCGGAGCAATTCTTCGCCGGTCATCCGGAAGGCGGCGTTGTGGGGGCAAGCGTAGACGCAGCTCGGTTTGCCATCGATGCTGCGGCAGAGGTCGCAGGTCGTGGCGCGTTGTTGGATGACCGGCAAACGACGCCCCCCACGAACTTCGTAGACATCCCTCAACCGACCCTTTTCGTCGGGCTCCTGACGCGGGAAACCGTGCATGTTGATGTTACCGTAAGGGCAATTGTTGGCGCAAAGTCCGCAGCCGATGCAGTAGTCTTCAATTGCGATCTCAAGCGTGTCGCCGCCGCGATGGATCGCATCGACCGGACAGCCGACTAGGCAGTAGGGATCCATGCACGAGCGACAACTGCTCGCGACCAGGAACTTGTCGAATCGCAGGCCCTCGCGGACCAAACGGGTCACTCCGTCGTGGGTATCGGCGCACGCCTTGGTGCATTCGTCGCAGCGGGTGCAACGTTCGAGATCGAGCACGAGCAGGCTCTGCGCGAGGTATAGGCCCTGGTCGAGAAACTCACCCGCCGGCGTCGCCTGCAACCTTCGCTGCGATTCGGCGTCACGGGCGAGGATTTCACGGGCTTGATTTTCTAGCGGCGGGACGATCCCCGGGAAAGATTCGAGCAGCTGTCGAAAGTGTCGGGCTCGGATCCGGATCAGTTCGACGTGATCCAGTGCCGAGCAAGTGGCCGTTCGCACGCCCGCTCGGCCCTCGCTGGTTGCCAGACCCTCGCGGCCGAATGCCGACAAAAGGCCGATTTCTCCGAATCCGTTACCCGGGCCGATGTAGTTGAGCACGCGCTCGCCACGGCCGTAATTTTGAGTGATTTTGACGAACCCGAGCTTGACGACGTAGTAATCGGTAGCAGCGTCGTCCTGACGAAAGATAGTCTGCCCCGGGTCAACCGAGACCAGGTCGACGCGACTCTTGAGGTATCGCGCCGCGGCAGCTCTCGAGGTGGGGTCGAGCGCCGTGAAGATCGGCAAGGATTCGAGCTGGCCCGCGAGCGATCGCTCGCGGTAGACCCGATCAAGAATCTCGCGGCTGACAGCGTTTCGTTGCAACATGTACAGCACGTTGCGTTTGATCTCAAGGACTTCGGCGGGCTCGACCGCCTTGACCGTCGCGCTCCGGGGATAGCGGTTGAGGCACGTCATTTCCCCGAGAATCACGTCATCCTGGTCGCGAAAGATTCGTTGGTTTTCAGACAATTGGGCCGCGCCAACGTCTGCCAAGCGCGCCAATCCGCCAACAGTCGAAACAAACGTGGTCAACCCGCCGAACAAGCCCTTCCATCCACCCGCCGATCGGGTCTGGACCTTTCCGCGACCGCTGCCAAGAAAGATTTCAAATTTTCCCTTGAGGATGATGAATGCGGTCGAACCGTATTCGCCTTCACGGCAGAGCACGTCGCCCTCTTTCAGTTTTCGACGGACCACGGCGGCACCGTTGAACTGCAAGAACTTGTAGGGAATGCCTGAGAATAGGTCGAGTTTGATCAATTCATCGGCGGTCACGATTTCGCCGTCGTTGCGGTCGTCCTCGCGCATTTCCGACTGCACGCGTTGGATTTGGCGGTCGATGAACGAGGGTTTGAACTCGAGTGCCCCGGTCGGACAACTGACGGCACACTCGCCGCAGGAGACGCAGGAACTGTCGCCCATCGGGTCGTCGAGGTCGAACGCGATCCGCGCCTCGTATCCCTTCTCGGCTCGACCGATCACGTTGTTTCCCTTGACCCAATTGCACCCTCGCTGGCAACGGCCGCAGAGGATGCACTGATCGTGGTCCACCTGGATCATGTAACTCGACGCGTCGACGCCGCGGGCGGTGGTTCGCGGTGTGAAACGTGAACTCCTCACGCCGAGTTTCTTTGCGACGAGAGCGAGTTCGTTGCCGGGCGCCGTCCGCTGTGCTTCGGGGAGGTGATCGGCCATCAGCAACTCGACCACGGTGCTCGTCGCGGCGCGTACCCTCCAAGCGGCTTCGAAGTCTGCCGAACTGTTGACCGTGTGTACGATCATCCCTTCGCTGACGACCTGCACGCACGAGGGGACCAATTTTCGCCTCATGCCGCGTCGGGTCATCTCGGCGGCTTCGACGAGGCAGACGCGACAGACGCCGACCGGCGGGAGGTGCTCTTTGTGGCAGAGCGTTGGGATCGGATGGGGGTCGCCTGGCTTTTCGACAAATACCTGGCTGGCGGCGTCAAAAATCGTGGTCAGGCGGGGGATCGGGGCGCCGCTCGCGTCACGGATCACATTGCCTTGGCTATCGCGCGTCGGAACCGCCTTCTTGACGATGACTTCACGACCATCGATGGTCAGGTTGACGTTTGTGTCGAGCTGTTCGGCGGTCGCCTTTTCGATCCGAACCAATTGTCCGTCTACGTCACGGGCGAACAGGCCTTCGTCGTCAAACGGTTTGATTTCGTCGCCGACCTCAACCAATGAGATGAAGCTTGCCATCGAGTCGGGAATCATGCTCATGATCGACCTCGCGAGGCGAGTTTGCGTTTCCGCCGAGGTTCGGCGGCGAGTTCTGGAAAATATTTCATGAAGGATTGCAAGGGGTTGCTGGCGACCTGACCAAGCCCGCAGATGCTGGTCGCCTGCATCACCGCGCTGAGTTCATGGATCGTCTGCTCGAGCAACGGCAGTTCGCGCGAGGAGACTTCCCCCGCAATCAAGCGTTCGCCCATCTCGGTGATTTTTTGCGAACCGATCCGACACGGGACGCATTTGCCGCACGACTCGTTTCGATAGAAGCGGCTGTTCGCCAAAGCCTCGGCGAGGATATCAGCGTCCTCGTTGTAGATCACGATCCCCGCCCCGAGCATGTATCCGATCACGCGCGAGACCGCGATGTCCAGCGGCAATTCGCGCACGTCGACATGCGTGACCCCGTCGGGGAGGTATTTCTCGACGAACGACCGGCTCAGGTTCTGAACGGGAATCTTCGCGGGCAACAAACCGCCGGACGGCCCACTCAAGGCGACCGCAGCCAACTTTTTTCCGTCCCGCATCCCGAGGCAATGTTTGTCGATCAACTCACCAAGCGTGATCCCCGTGGGCACCTCGTAGGCGCCGGGCCGCGTGACATCGCCACTGATCGAGAAAAACCGCTTTCCGCTCATCTGGTCGGCTTGCCCAGCGATCATCGGCCCCTGCTTGGCACCCTGCGCCGCAAACCACTGGCCATTCTCTCGCAGCAGAATCGCGGGAACCCAGGCGAAGGTCTCGACGTTGCTCAACAGAGTCGGTTGGTCCAGATAGCCATTGGTCGCAAGCTCGGGTGGACGATTCCTCGGTTCGCCCCGTTTGTTTTCCATCGCCTCGATGAGCGCGGTCTGTTCACCGCAAATGTATCCTCCGGGGCTCGGAAAAACCTCGAGCTCGAAACCACGCCCGGAACCGAAGATGTTCCGTCCCAGCGCACCGAGCTTTGTGGCGTTCGCGATCTCTTCTCGGCACTGGGCAATCTGTTCGGGATACTCGTGCCGGACGTATATCCATCCTCTGGAGGCGCCGGTGACCAACGCGGCAATGATCATGCCCTCGATGGTCAGATGCGGAGCGGCGAGCAGGATGTCGCGATCCTTAAAAGTACCTGGCTCACTCTCATCGGCATTGCACACAATGTATTTTGCCTTTCCCTTGGCCTTCAAAACATCGCCCCACTTCAAGTAGGCCCTGCCGCCCGCTCCGCCCATTCCCAGTAGGTTGGCAACCTCCAGTGCGGCCAACACGACACCCGGATCTGCTTTCGATTCGACATACTTTTGGACCGCTTCGTAACGGCCCTCGCCGCGGTAGACGTCCATGTCCCACGTACCAATTTTGGGCCGCGCCACGTCCCAATCGCTATCGCTGCTGACCGATTGGTCATCGGATAAGGAGCGAATCACATCGCGGAGCTCATCTTCGCTTCGACCCACGAACAACTGCTCGTTGATGAGCGCCGCGGGGGCTCGGTCGCATCTACCCAGACACGATACCCCACACGTTTCGACACCCTTGCCATATTCCCTCGCCGCCCAGCTTCCCAAACGGTCAAGCATTTCGACGCTTCCCCGTCGGTGGCAGCTCATGTCTCTGCAGACATGCACCTCCACCTTGGGCGGCGGGTCGGTCCGGAAGTGCGGGAAGAAAGACACCACCGCGTGGACACGGTAGAGCGGAACGCCGACCTCTTCGGCGACGCTGCGAAGGTCGGCCGGGGTAAGGTACCCGCCGCGAGCGTGCTGACGTTGGTGAAGAGCGGGTATGATCATGGGGGTTTACGCTACAGTTCGTTAAAGGCTTGCATCGCCAACTCGCGGAACAGTCGAGGGTCAAAAGATTGTGGGCTGGATAGTCGGTGCCCCGAACCGTCGGTCGGCGATGTGATCTCTTCGGTTCCGCTGAATCGAAGCAATGGTGCGACCCGCCGGTGCAACAGGTCGAGAATCGTCTCACCGCGCCTTGCCGTCACTCGTGCGCGACTCAAGTCCCGAGCCGCAGCCTCCATGTCGAGATAAAGCACCGCGGCGGTCGTCCAATCGGGCGGCGTGGTGCGCGAGAGTTGCAGAGCGAGTTCATTGAGTCTCTGCTCAGCGTCGATCGGTTCTGATGAGGCCGCTTCCTCGGCAACGCGAAGGAATTGTTCCTGAACCCTCAAGCCGGCCGTCGACAAATCCGCCGGATTGCGGGAGTTCGGCGCGAGTTTTTCCAGTGTCTCTCTCGATAGTTCGCCTTGCCCGATCAAGTGCCACGCATTCCAAACGGGCAATCCGTCCGAGATGCGTAGCGGTTGGCCCCGCTCGGTCGATAACCCGGGTCGATAACTCCGCGGCGACAGCGTTTGATGACACGCGAAGCAATCGAAGTCACTCAACTCGGGCCAGGGGACGTCGTCATGATCGCGGTCGCGGGCACGCTCGGCCGATAGCGCCGCGGCGGCGGACAAGGACACCGCGCGACCGGCCTTGCGAGTCAAGATCGCGG
>JBGTCJ010000604.1:0-21613 GCA_041748895.1 Pirellulaceae bacterium | reverse complement strand
ATGCTCGCGCATTGCGGCTCGTAGGCGGAACGCTTCGACCCGGGCGCCGCGCCCTACCAGCCGTAAGCGCAAGCGACCGGACCGCCCTACCGACAACTATCCGCATGCTTGCAAATGTCGGTTCGCATGACGCCGGCGTTTGATCAGCGCCGCACCAAACAGCCCCAGTCCCAACAGCGCGTACGAGCTCGGCTCGGGAACTGCGGTGACTTGGAAAATGAATCGCCCGCTATCGCGCCAAGGTTCGCCACCAAAGCCCGTTCCCGAATCGGACAAACGGAACACGGCGTCGAACTTGGTCCCCTCCGCAACTGTGCTGGCGACCGTGAAGATCGGGGTGAAGTCGATCGCGGTGCCATCGCCGAGGTTCACGAATTGTCCGGCCGTATCCATCAAGACACTTCCACCCGAATCACGGATCGACAACCCATCGGTGATCGATTCGAGGTGCATCGTGATTTGGCTGCCGATCATCGAACCGTTCCAACGCCCTCCGCTGGAATCGTGCAAAATCTGTTCTCCACTGCCTGGCGCGAATCCGGCGAGCGAATTGACGCTCTTGATTCGCAAACTGTTGAAGTCCAGCTCGTTGCTTAGACCGGTGCGAAGGTGCCCGTTAAAGACTCCGCTACCGGGCAGCATGTTGATGCTCCTCACGAGAGGACTTTCGGGAAGGATGTTGCTCGTGCCGAACGTGCCGTTGAAGTCATTGACCGCCGTTGCCGCCCCGAGGTTGGGTCCGGTGTAGGTGTAGGTTCCCTTGGAATGGTAGTGGTTTAGTACTCGACCAATTCGGCGCGGCTGACCCCGCCCGAGGCTAGACAGGTTTGGCCCGCCGGCGTGCCTAGCCCTCATCACCACCCCTTTGCAGAAAAATCGCTCCGATCGGCATCGACGGGAGCGTGGGGCGAGCGGCTGACTATTCGGGGAGCGCCTCGAGCACGTGCATCCAGCCCCGCTCGAGCGCCACCGAGCGACAGCGGAGCGTCATCGAGCTGTCGCTCCATTCGAAAAGAGTCCCCAGATCATCGATTGGCGGCGAAACCTGCTGCGGCGTCAATCCGACCGACGCGGCGACGGAGATCACTGCGGACGCAGGAAATTTGCCGCTCACCATCCCCTTCCGGTCCCGCCTCACGAACTCGATTGGCGCCGGCGTCAGAAAGATCCACTGCTCGCGGCCATCGTCCCGCGACCACTGGTGATGGAGCACCGAAGGTGATGAATCGACCTCCGGGATCCATCGACTCAAACGCTCCCGCGCCACGGACTGATCGAAACCGCCTTGGCGATTACAACCTATCGCGTTCAGAACCAAAGGCGCCAGGAACAACGCGGCAGCGATCACGATGCGGCGCGCGGGCATCAGGGCAGCTCGGCGACCTCGCTGCCATTGCGGCTCCCGATCGACCACCAAATGGGTCGGTCGATCGAGGTCGTCAAAAAGGCGACCCGACCATCGCCCATCAGGGTGTGCATCCCACCGATGTGCCGGCTACTGGGCGTCACGATGTTTTGCCCGTTGTCCTCACCGCCGTAAAGGTGGCAATTTCGCTGGCCCGGCGGGAAGACGTGCATGTACGTATTGGCTGCCATCGTCCACCCCGAAATCCAGGCACGTCCGTGAGGCTTGGAGTAGGTCGGGTCAGCCACGGTCACCCCTCCGCAATAGGTAATCCATCGCGCCAGGTCGCGGGAGCTGCCTGTTGACCCACCGCAGTAGGACATCAACGCCTGGTCGCTGGCGCTGCGCGTGACGTACATCAGATCGCCAAAGGGCCCCGCAACGGGAATCAAACTCTGGATCAGGCGTTCCGAAACCGCAGCCGTGTTGGACAGCCCGTCGGTCACGTCGCGAGCCGAAATTCGGTCGACATGCCACGGGATCTCACGTCGAGGATTACGCAGCGCCATGAATCCGTTGTGCCGTGAAATCGGCGCGTTGCTGTCTGGCATCGAAGCCCCCATCGGCCAACCGACGTTCGCAGCGTAACTGCCTGGTGCCGTGCGGGCCGTCCCCATGTCTTCGTTGAGATCCCAAACGTCCGACGGGCAGAGGTAGGTCGGAACTTGAACCGCGGACGCCGCGGCATTGCGGTGCAAGGCGGAAATCAGGATCGACCGATAGGCGCTCGTGTTAGGCAATGTGCAGTTGTCTGCCAGGCCACGGCTAAAATCGATCGAATCATAGAGCGACGCCTGTTCGATCTGCGGCAGGATCATCGCCATCCAGCTGAAGAAGCCATTTTGGCAGGCATTACCGTTGGCAGCCGCGGAGGTGGTGCTGTCGGGAAAAATCCCGAACGTCGAGTGATAGTTGTGCAATCCCAACCCGATTTGCTTGAGGTTGTTGCCGCACTGCATTCGCCTTGCGGCCTCCCGCGCCGCTTGAACGGCCGGCAGCAGCAACCCGACCATCACGCCGATCACGGCGATCACCACGAGAAGTTCGATCAGCGTGAATCCGCCGCGGCGGGTCGGGGCAAGGTTTGGGAAAGGCATGAGCAGCACTCGGTTTGTCCTGGCGGGGGACCGCACCGACCACCGATTCGTTGGCAGGTGAAGTCCCTGTACTTTAGCAAATTGTGATCACTGGGCGATGGCGATTTCCCGGGGGACGGCAAATCCGGGGAAACGGTGTTTCCGGCCAAAGCGCTCCAATCGCACTTGAATCGCACCGACGTAACTGTATCCTTGTGCAATCGAGATGCAAGTATGGCGCCGGGCTTTCAACGCACTCACATTTCCCACAGAGGCTGTTATGAATATTCAGTGCCGTCACGTCGTCCTGATCGCTAGTTTGGTGGCGTCTGCGGGTCTCCCCGGTCAGGGTCGCGCGGAGGTGCTGGTTTACACCTCAGGCCACGCCGACATCGGCTTGGGTTACGCCGACGGCGACCTCGAACTTCACTGGCACTTCAGTGACGAGGCGGTGGTGGGTGGGCAAACCATTGGTGGAGGTGAGAAGGAGTTTGGACCGGATGAGATTGCCGCGCGAGTTCCCAGCCATCGAGAGCGCACTCGCCCGGCGGGTAGCCAATGGGATTTCACCGGAACCACAGCCGGTGGCAAACTGTGGGTCTTGCCAATCGCGGAAGACCCGTCGGCGCCGTTTCTTGGATGGGCCACCGATGAACTCACCCCGAGTGACTGGCAGTCGATCACTTGGTCGATGACCGATTGGAGCATACCCACTGGCGGCGCTTTTTCGCTCTGGGATTTGGACGAATTTGGCGGACCCCAAGCGAGGTTTTCGACCGCGAACCCCGCTTCGACGATGGCGGATAACACCTTCCCTGCCATCCTCGGTTCGCATCAACACTTCGCTTGGGGATTTACCGCCGAGGGTGTTTACGACATCGAGCTGACAGCGTTCGGCACTCACACGGTAGACGGATTCAAGTCGGACACGGCAACCTTTCGCTTTCTCGTTGGCGACTTCACCGCGGTTCCTGAACCGAGCTCGCTGACACTCCTGGGCGTCGGATTGACCTGCATGGTCGGCGGCTTGAGGTCGCGCCGCAACCGCCGAGCCGCACCGGTTGTGGACGAGGTGTAGTCGTCGCAGAACGGCCTGCTCGATTCGTCGTCTCAACTTTCACCGCGGATCAAACAGCCCCGCGTTTCCCGGCCACAGCTGACGATTTTCGTCAGCTTCTTGTATCACGACGCTGGGCAGTTGTTCCAAAATTTGTTGACGCCGAGTCTCCGCATCCGGCGCCTTCGTCAACTTCGCCCACTGCCAGGTAATGAGCGATCGTCCGAGCTTCCGCCATCGATCGACGTCCTCCCTGGATTCGCTTTGCAACCGCTCGGGAATCGCATCGCTCAGCCATGCGATCCAACGCTCGCCTTGAAGATACTTCTTCGCCGGATTTCCGGTCACCCGCTCGCGACCCGCCGAGATCTCCAGAAACATATTGTCGAGCGTGATTCGCTGGCCTTCGGTCGCCCCGCTTCTTAGCTGACCGAGATAGAGCGTCGCGAAAGCCTCCCAGTGTCTGATCGAAGGATCGAGGACTCGATCCGACTCCCGAGTCTGCTCGCAGCGGCGGCGAACAACGTCCCAATCGAGCTGAGCGTCGTGAAAACCGACAAGGGCAACCATCGGCTGAATCGGGTCCGCGTTGTTTCGAAACAAATGAACGTGGTCGAAGGCCTGCTGGAAGCTCGTCACGACCGCGTCGAAATGCTCTCGGGTCAACTGATACATCGGTAACCACTGGCAAAACAGGCCGCCGGGCTTGAGTGACCGCCGCACCGATTCGAAGTGTTCAACGGAGTGCAAACGGCTCGCGCCCGCACCCCATGGCAAGAACAGGTCGCCGATCAAGACGTCGAACGCATCTGGCGACGCAGCGACGAATGTACGGCCATCGACCACGTGGACACTCGCGCGGTTGTCCCGCGTCACCGAGTGATTGGACTCGCCAAAGAACTGATCCGCCGCCGCGACGACGGTGCCCGAAATTTCGGCAATCGTGACTTGCCGAACCGATTCGTGTTGAAGCGATCCGCCCGGCGTGATCCCCGTCGCCAGTCCGATGAATCCGACATGAGAGGGTTGTGGGTGCAACAGCAGAGGCACGTGCGCCTGCCGCTGCTGGTCGTGCTGCACACCCGTGCTCCCGAGCATGTACTGGTTGGAAACCAGAATTCCCCTGCCAAACCCTTCACCTTCAACTACAGCCACGAGCCCATCGGCTCCGACGCGTTGCGAGAGCACCTTGAATCCAAGGTACGGATTGATCTGAGGCAATTTCGGCAGGTATCCGTTGACGACGGCGATTCCGATCAGGGACATGCCCGCGAACACCCAAGGACTCGGTGCCCAACGCGGTCCGATCCGATGGGCCGCGTAGATGGCCAGCGCGAGGTAGCCCACACCGATCACGCCCATCGACGTGTGGACTCCTCCGCTGGGTAGCAGGACACGGTAGGCGATCTCGGCGCCAAGCAAACCACCGAGCCCGTTGAAAGCCAACAGGATTACCCATCGGTCACGGCGTGCGGCGTACTCACCCACTCCGCTTGCTCGAGCGTGGAGGACGATCGCGAAGGGAAACGTCATGCCCATCAGCAGGAGCAGCGGCCCAAAACAGAGGATCGCGAACCAGGCCACGTGGACCAGAAATCCGACCGTTGTCTGGGCTGGGCCCATCGAAATGACGCGGGCGAGCGATAGATACAGAAAAGGTGAGACGATCGCCAGCACGCCGGTCGCGGCCACGGTTCGAGGTAGCCACCAGCGGACGTCGAGCGTCTGCCCGCGTCCCAGCCCGCTCGCCAGCGGCGCGGCAATGGCCAACAAAAGGATCACGGCCGAAAGAATCGCGAAGGGGCCAAAGAACGAAATCGGCACCACCAACATCAACGACTGCAGCGCCACAACCTCGGTGGCGAGTAGCCCCGCGCCCGATGCCATGGCGACAACGATCGGCAAATCGAGCCGCCCTCGCTGGCTCGCGGCCAATACCGAGTCGCCCACAGGATCGTCGGACGGCGATTCTGCCAATGCTGCGGAGCCCTGAGGAAAATCGACGAACCGCCGTTCGAGTCGGTCCAGCGTCAGGCAAACCAGCGCGAGCAACCCGTTGACGCCGATCGTGGTCGCCATCGTCCCGCTGGCGCCGAGCGTTTGCAGCAGCACGCCTCCGGCGATCAAAAGGCCCACCAGACCACCGATCGTATTGGCTGCGTAGAGCCATATCCCTTCTCGATCGAGCCTTCCTCGACCCCGAAGGATCGCGGTCACAAAGATCGGCAGTGTCATCCCCATCGCGATTGCCGGCGGCAGCACCACCAGCACCGAAATCGCCACCTTGACCAGGATTCCGACTGTCCCCACCAACGACTCGGCGCCCAGCGCCGGCCAAAGCCACGCGGTCAAGCTTGGCAGAAAGAGGGCCGGCAGGGCGAGCACCCCAATCGCCCCTTCGGCCACGGCGGCAGCCAGCCAGGGGCGCGTGATTCGCCGAAGATGGAGGTGAGCCCAAGTCGCACCGAGCGACAATCCGAGGAAAAAGAGGCTCAAAACCCGCGTGTTCGACTCACTACTGCCACCCAAGAGGTCGATCAGCCGCCGCGTCCAAAGCATCTCGTGCGAAAGAGCCGCTGCACCGCTGACCAGCGAAACCAGGCATCCCACGGCCAAAAGGCGGAGCAACATAGGTGACGAATCCTTCGGCTATCGGACGGGTGGTGGCTTCTCGGCCCCGCCATGCGAAGCGGGCAAGTGCCGCGAGGACGCTGACCGAGGAGGGTCAGGAGGGATCGACCGGTTGTAACAATTGACACGACAAACACAACTGGATACTATCGGCGAACGTGCATCACATGCATCTGTTGTGCGAATAATTCGAGATCGCGTTTGCTTCATGAGGTCAGAAAAATGAACCGTTTTGGATTTTCCTTGTTCGTCGCCATCGTGGCGATCTCCACAGCCACCAGCCGCGGAGAGATTGTCATGACCGGTGGTGGAGCCGATTTGACGTTCTATTACAACAGCGGCAACAACACGTTCGATATCGTGCTTCAAACCAAGGGCAACACCATCGCCTCGGGGTCCGGTCTTGACAACGTCTACTTGGGACCGCCGGGGGGAGTGGGTGGAAGTGCGAGCAACCGAGTCTTCTCGTCGCTCACGCTCGATATCTCCGACGCCAACTTGGGGATGCTCAACACGACGCCATTCTTCACGATCGGGCCTGCCAACCAGGCTGCCGCCGGGCGTCCGGATCTCGGCATTCGGACTCGTTTTCGTGAGAACGCGACGACGGGGACCGGCGTTTCGTTCGTGATCGATCAATTCGCTTCGACCTCGCTGAGCCTCGATTGGGCCGGATCGACGCGGCCCTCGGGCGCACAGTTCGCTTTATGGCAAACGGATTCCTTCGGCGCCCCAACCGTTTTCATCGACACGGCCGCTGACGATCTCGACTTTTCCTTTCCGGCCTTTGGCCACCAGCACTTTGTCTACGGATTCTCGCAGGAGGGTGAGTACCAGTTGAAATTCGATGTGCAGGGAGTGGGCGGATTCTTCGGCCCCAACTCTTCGGTTGGAAGCGTCCTTGTCAACTTCAACGTGGCCGCCGTCCCCGAACCTGCGACCGCCGGGTTAATCGCTGCAGGGTTCGGATGCATCGCCGTGGGCGCCCGCTACCGACGTCGGCAGGGTTCATCGGCCGCCGACGGCGACGGTCCCGCTACGGATTGGGAGTAACGCCCTAACGGTCGAGCGGTGAACTGGGACGTCTGGAAAGCCACAACGCGGAAAATTTCCTGCTGAGGGGGGTTTATTGAGCATTTGGCGACTTCGCCTAGAATAGACTCTGTCTTCAGCTCGGCAGTGTATTTGACGCTCGAATCGTCGAGTCCGGCTGGGTTTCTGTGCTCCCTTGGTTCGTCAAAGACCTGTCGATATGTCGCATTCCAGTGCCGCCCCGCGTACCGCGATCGCTCCAGGCGGGCGCGACGCCGTCATCTCCCGCTTGACCACGTCGCTGCTGAGCAAACGCGACGCGTTGGAGGTCGACAAGCTCTTCAAGGCGCTGGTCAAGCTCGAAGGGTCGGACTTGCACCTCAAAGTCGGCCAACCGCCGATGGTCCGCGTGCGAGGCGAACTTCGGCCTCTCAACCGTCCGCCGATCGACAACGAGGAAATGGTCCGGTTGTTGATCCCGATGATGGATGACCGGAACCTGCAAATCTTTGAGCAGGAAGGCGGTGCCGACTTCGCTTACGTCGTCGACATCGATGGCGTCTCGTGGCGGTTTCGCATCAACCTCCTCAAGCAGCTCGGCAAGATCGGTTTGGTAGCGCGGCGAATCAGCAACTTCATTCCCGACTTTCGCGGGCTGTACCTTCCCGACTCGATCGAGACGCTCTGCCACTACGACCAGGGGATGGTGCTCCTGGCCGGGGTCACCGGATCGGGCAAGAGCACGACCATCGCCTCGATGCTCAACTGGGTGAACGCGAATTATCGCAAGCACATCCTCACGCTCGAAGACCCGATCGAATTCGTCTACACCGAGGACAAATGCCTGATCAACCAGCGGGAGATCGGTCAGGACGTGCTCGATTTCAGCATCGGCATGAAACACGCCGTCCGCGAAGACCCCGACATCATCCTCGTCGGCGAATTGCGTGACGAGGAGACCTTCATGACGGCGATCCATGCCGCGGAAACCGGTCACCTTGTTTTCGGGACGATTCACGCTTCGAGTTCTTCGACGACGATCGGCCGTATCCTCGACTTGTTCCCCGAGGAGATGCACAACGCGATTCGCAGCGCGATCGCGTTCAACATGAAAGGGATTGTCGCCCAGAAACTGCTCAAGAGCATCAAGCCCGGCGTCGCCCGCGTTCCGACCTGCGAGGTAATGACTTTCAATCCGATTGTCAAGAAATTGGTGCTCGAGGGACACGACAACAAGCTTCCCGACGCGATCCGAATCGGCGCGGAGGATGGGATGCAGGACTTTACCATGAGTCTCAAGCAATTGATCGATGACGAACTGATCGATCGCCCGACCGCTTTCGAAGTCGCTCCCAATAAGGACGCGCTCAAAATGGCGCTGAAGGGGATCGATGTCAAAGCTCCCGGGATCATCTAGTCGCGGAGCATCCCGGATCCATGATTCGCCTTTGGCGATTGCATGGTGCCCGTCGCGTCGATCCTCGGCCGATGTTGGTCCACCCTTTCGTAAACCCCCAACCGATAGCCCTCGATGGCCGCTTCCAAGTCAAGACAAAAAGAAGAGATCCAACTCTGGCAGACTGCCCCTCCGGCGACACTGACCCCGAAGATTGCCGACAAGAATCAGCAGCAATCGATTCTGATCCTAGCGCGTCAGAACGCGGGATATGCCGTCGCCGCCGGACAAGTTGGCCACGCGATTTCGTCTCGCGCCGCTCAGATCATGCTCGATTACACGCAGGGAGGCTGTGCGATTCGATACCAAATCGACGGCCAGTGGGAGCAACTGCCTCCGCTGCCACGCGAGACCGCCGACCCGATGTTGGTCGCGTTCAAGCAGGTCTGCGGGCTCAACCCGGCCGATCGTCGCAGCGCTCAGGCGGGCAAGTGCGAAATCAAGCTGCAGAAAGACAAGTACCAACTGGGGATCCAAAGCCAAGGCGTCGCCTCGGGCGAGCGAGTCCTGATTCGCCTCGACGCTGAAAAAATCCCTTTCGCTCGGCTGGCTGAGCTCGGCATGCGAGAGGGGATGATCGAACAGCTCAAGGAGGCGCTCGACAGCGAGGGCAGCATGGTGGTGATCAGCTCGCCCAAAGGCGCCGGGCTGAGCACGACGTGGAATGTCGCCATCAACGCTGCGGATCGATTCGTCCGCGACTTCCAGGCGCTCGAACCCGAGACCGACAAAGAACCGGAGATCATCAACATCAGCTCCAACTATTACGGCGGGGACACGGGGCTGACGCCGATCGGACTGATCTACAAGATGATTCTCAAGGAACCCGATGTCTTCGTGATGCCGACGATTCCTGATGACGAGACGCTTCTACGGGCGCTCGAGCAATGCGAAAAGTTCGACAAACAGGTCATCGCGCGGTTACCCGCCACGTCAGCTGTCGACGCGGCGATCAAGATTTGTGGCCAGTTCCCTCAGTCCGCCAAACTGTTTGCCAAACGAGCCAAGGTGATTCTGAATCAGCGCTTGGTTCGCCGATTGTGCGAGGATTGCAAAGTAAGCTTCGAACCCCCGGCGGCATTGCTCCAAAAGCTCGGCATTCCCGCGGGCCGCGTCAACGTGCTTTACAAACCGTTCGTGATGCCGCCGATCGAGCAGCAGGTTGACGCCAATGGCAAGCCGGCACCGATCGCGCCATGCGAGACTTGCCAGTCCCGGGGCTACCTCGGACGAATCGCCATTTTCGAGTTGTTGGCGCCGGGCCCCCAGTTTCGCGAGGCACTGCTCAAGACGAAGGATCTCGGACAATTGTCTCAGATCGCCAAGAGCGAGGGGCACAAGGGTTTGCAATCCGAAGCCGTGTTGACCGTCGCGAGAGGACTCACAGGATTAGATGAACTAAAACGCGTCTTCACGCCCGGGAAGTGAAGTTCTCTCCGCATCGGACTCGTCGTCTTCATTTGACTCGATCCCCTGCATCCGCTCCCACTCGGCCATGCTCAGCAGCACCTCGCGAACTTTGGCACCGTTGTATTCACCGACGATGCCATCCTCGGCCATGAAGTCGATCAGCCGGGCGGCGCGACCGTAGCCGATCCCCAGGCACCGTTGCAACAAAGAGACGCTTCCCCGACCCTCACGAATCACGACTTCAATCGCGCTCTCGTAAAGCTCGTCGCGCTTCTTCAATCCGCCGGCCACAACGGCTGGGGTGTCGTCGGATTCGTCGGCGACCTTGAGGTTCATCAACTCGCCGACAAAGTTCTGCTCGCCTGTGCTGCAATGCTCGACGACACGATCGATCTCGGCGTCCGAGAGGTAGGTCCCCTGGCCTCGCATGATCGTGCTCGTTCCCGGCCAGAGAAACAGCATGTCTCCATTACCGAGCAACTTATCGGCGCCGTTTTCGTCGAGCACCACGCGGCTGTCGGTGCGGCTGGCGACCTGGAAACTGAGCCGCGCCGGCAGGTTGCTTTTGATCAATCCCGTGATCACGTCAACCGTCGGTTTTTGAGTCGCGAGGATCAGATGGATCCCGACCGCGCGACTCTTTTGCGCCAGCCGAATGATGTGCGTCTCGACCTCCTTGCCAGCTGTCATCATCAAGTCGGCCATTTCGTCGGCGATGATCACGATGAAAGGCAACTTCTCAGGGACACCCGATGCACCATCGGCCTCATCGACCTCGAGCCTGCGGTAAAGCTCATCCCTTCCCAGATCGTTGTAACTGTTGATATGCCGAACACCCACTTTGGCGAGTAACGAATAGCGTTCCTCCATTTTGTCGACCGCCCAAGCCAGGATCGCTTCGGCTTTCTTCATGTCCGTGACAACCGGGTGCATCAGGTGCGGCAAGCGACCGTATCCCGACAGTTCGACCATCTTGGGGTCGATCATCAGCATCCGCACCTCGTCGGGGCGACAGGTCATCAGGATCGATGTGATGATCGCGTTGAGACAAACGCTCTTGCCCGTACCGGTTCGACCGGCAATCAACAGGTGTGGCATCTTGGCCAGATCGATCGTCAGCGCGTTGCCCGATACGTCTTTGCCAAGGAACACCGGGATGTTCATCTTCCTCGTGACATTGCCGCCCTCTTCGATGACTTCGCGAAGCCGCACCACCTGACGCTGTTCATTGGGAACTTCGATCCCCACCGTATTCTTGCCTGGGATCGGTGCGACGATGCGGACACTCGGGACGCGTAGCGCAATCGCCAAGTCGTCGGCGAGCCCCGTGATCTTGCTCAGCCGCAGTCCGGCTTCTAGCTCGACCTCGTACTGCGCGATCACCGGGCCGGTCTCGATCTCCACCACGCGGATATTGAATCCAAAGTTCTTGAACGTCTGCTCGAGAATCTTTGCCTTCCGTCTGACCTCGACCGTTTGGTCCTCGTAACAGATGTCATCCGATTCGTCGAGCAACTCGATACTCGGGAGATGATACGCCTCGGCGCCATCGGGCAATTCCTCATTGACCGCATCGATGACCGCCTGCAACTCATCTCGCTTCTTGGGCATGCGGATTTTGGGTTCAGGGCCCTCGTGGGCATCGTCTCCCCGAAGCGTCAACGTTTCACCGTTGACATCGAGCTCACGAATCGGAGGGTCGATCGTTGACGCGAGCGGCTCCGTCTCGAGATCTTGCGGCTTCAATTTCGAAACTTGGCCTTCATCGGGCGCCGGTGGCGAGATTTGAGGATTACCCACGTGGCCCTGTGCGGCTTCATCACTCGAACGACTCGGTTTGCCCTTGGATGCAACCAATCCGGCGAGTCCTGCGGCCGCAGCCGTGACGCCCGCGATCAGTTTGGACTTTCCGTCGTTGCCCACGACACTATCGACCGCGCCGCGAAGCTTATCAGCATGAAGGTCATCGGCGGTTTTTCGTGATCCACTGGCTCCCCCGCCTCCCTCGGTCGTGAGATCCGTCGATTCATCGGCTGCTGCACCTTTGGGCCGCTGGCGAATGCGAATATTGGGTCCGGGTTCGTGAGGTCCGCCCGAACCACGGTTGGCTGCGAGGATGGCGGCCGTGTCGATGGCGGAGGGTGCCCCCGATGCGACCGGCAGCGAAATCGGTGTATCGAGGTCGGTCGAATGACGGCGGCCATTTCCGCTCGGCTCCGCACTCGAGGCTTCGCCACCGCGGACTTGACGGACTACCAAAAGCCCGCGCCGGCAAACGGTCCAGCCCGCGTACCACAGCGCGTAGTCAGTGGTCATCATCAATGAGATCGTCAGCGTCGTGAGCGTCAGGATCCAGGCACCCGGAAGGGCGAAGTGCATCTGAAGCCAAGTGCTTGTCATCGCACCGAGGTATCCGCCGGCGCCGACGGCGGGGTATCCTTCGGGTTGCCAACTCGAGAGGCCCGCGGCCGTCGAAACCGCAATCACGACGATGGTCCCGCCAAGCGAGCGAAGGACCGGTGCGTTGACGCGACCGCGGGAGAGCAGGGCAACCGACAATCCTCCACACGCGGCGACGACAAGCGCCACGCTGATTCCGATCGCATCGATCAACATGCCTGACACCAGCGCCCCAAAGTACCCGCATGCATTGGTGATCGAATCGTGCGGCGGATAGTGGGTCGCGTTTGGCGTGTAAAACACGCGGATGGGCCAAGCGGGTGAGCCGAGCGGATCCGCCGGATCGCGGGTCACGACGGAGACCAGCAGCATCAGGGTGATCGCGGCTAAACAGAGCGCCTGAACGTCACGATGTAGATCACGTGCAAGTGGCTCGGGTTCCGCCGGAGCGTGCGACGCCGCTGCGGCCGTCGCCGGTGTCAATTTCGCAAAGGAAGGGGCACTGGCCATGAACGTGTTGGCGACTCGAGGAGCGGAGCGTGGCCCCCTGGCGGTAAGGCGGCCGAGCCGAACGGGAACCAATCGGATTTATCGGCAGGTCGACCTCGAAGAATTGTCTTTGCACCAGCTGGCCCTCATAACCGCTTTGTTTCCCCTCAGCCACAGCTCGCTCAGAAGGCGCCAGTCCGATGGCACGAGCTTGTTTGGCGCTCAGCGGGCGACGATAATCGAGCAGCACATCCTCCCCCGGAGACCCACCGCCATGTCCTGTCCGTCGATTCGGTTTTGCATTCTTGCTCCCCGCGGCTTTCACCACGGCTTGGCCGCGGTCCTGCTAGGCGTGGTCTCGCACTGGCTTGGTGGTGCCGCTTGGGCTGAGGATTGGGCCCAATTTCGCGGCCCTCAGGGGACGGGAATCGGAACCGGCATCCTGCCGACCACATGGAGTAACCAAGAAAATCTTGCCTGGCGAACCGAACTGCCGGGCGCCGGAGCGAGCAGCCCCATCGTCAAGGGCGACAAAGTCTTTTTGACGGCATACTCGGGCTATGGGCTGGACTTCGAAAATCCCGGCGACCGTGCGGACCTCCGGCTGCATGTCCTCTGCCTTTCGCTGAGTGACGGCAAGATCCTCTGGAAACACACGCTCGATCCCGCTGAAGCAGAGCAGGAGATCACCCAGCGTGTTGCCGACCATGGCTACGCGTCACCGACGCCCTGTGCCGATGACCGAAATGTGTACGCCTCTTTCGGACCCTCCGGCGTGGTCGCGCTGACCCACGACGGAGAGCTCCTCTGGCGCCGCAGCGTCGGCTCCAAAACCGCCGGCTTTGGGGCGGCTGCCAGCCCCATCGAGTTCGAGGATCTGGTGATCGTCAACGCCTCGATTGAAGACGGTGCGCTATATGGAATCGAGAAATCCAGTGGGGAGGTTCGTTGGCGCGTCGAGGACGTCAAGCGAGCTTGGACGACGCCCACCATCGTCAACTTGCCCGATGGCTCGGCCGAATTGGTTATCAACCAGCATGGCGCGATCCTTGGGCTCTCGCCACGCACCGGTGAGCAGCTTTGGTCTTGCACAGGGATCCCCGATTACGTCGTGCCCGTGATCGTGGTCGATGGCGACCAGCTCTACTGCAGCGGTGGGCGGGCAAACAAAACCGTGAGGGTTCGCGCCGGCGGTCGCGGGGACGTCACCGCATCGCACCTCAGTTGGGATGTGGCGCGTGGTGCCAATGTGACGAGCCCACTGCTGCTCAACGATCATCTTTACTGGTCGCATGACAAGGCGATCGCGCTCTGCCTCCGGGCCGAGGATGGCAAAGAGATCTACCGCGAGCGGATGCCGACTAGGGGACGCGTCTACGCATCGATTGTGACCGATCGCGAAAAGTTGTTTTTGACGACTCGCGACGAAGGCGTCGTCGTCCTCGAGGCGAGCCCAAAGTTCCGCGAGTTGGCGGTCAATCGACTCGGTGAAGAAGACGAACTGTTCAACGCCACACCCGCGATCGCCGGCGGTCGACTGCTGTTGCGGTCCGACCGCGCGATTTATTGCGTGTTCGATGGCCGAATCGGTGCCCTATCCCACCCCGCAGGGCCGAAGCATTGAACCGCTCCAGTTCCGGAGCCGGATTCGACCTGCGGGGGCCCTAGGGGAAGAGCATTTCGGGGCGGCGCCGCTGAGGGCATCGCTAGCGCTTCGCCGTGCGAACGGTCGCCGGTAACAACTTTTCCGTGAGCCTCGCGCGGTATTCCATCATGCTGTTGGCGCCTTGAAATCCGACAACGGTCTCATCCCAGTCGAGTTGCTTGTTCAAGACACGTCCCGCATCGACGTCAAACTGGATCAACCCGTTGCTGATCTGCTGAACAATTTGCGCCTTGATCGAAGCGTCATCGATCGGCGTCAATACCTCGGTGCGAAGCTTGATCGAGGCAACACCCGTCTGCACGCGATCGAGTGTGTAGACCTCTCTCACCTTGACGACCTTGATTTCCCCCGATTCAAGCCGTGCCCTCACCTCGCGGGGCACCGTCCAGCTATCGCCGACAGCTATCGCTTTCTCGGGCAGGTCGAGCGTCAATCCACCCATTCCCAGCTGCGCCTGCGTCCCGCCATGCGTCTGGCGATCGACTTCGGCGCCGCGTGCATCAATGGTCACCGTTGAGAGCGGCATTCCGAGAGATTCTGCAACCTTCCCGAACACAATTGGAGGTGCCTCCGTGGAGCGACTGTCCCAACGAACCTCCTCGGCCTCACCCGTTTGCTGCATCATCGACACCGCGTCGACGAGGTGATCGAACGTCATTTGACCGGCCTTGGATGCCGATTTGAACTTCCAAACCTTCTCGCTGACGGTGTGAACCTGCGAGATTTCCTCGATGCCGCGAAGCCTGGTTTTGGTTTTTGCCACATGAGTGACCTCGTACCGCACTTCCTCATCCGCATCGAACTGGTACCGCAGCAGCACCGGCTTGGTGGTCGACGAGTCTTCGGCATGCCCAATCGAAACACTCAGCAGGGTGACGCATGCCGTCACGCAGCCTCCGCAGGCAACGGCGAGCAATCGATGCTTTGTCACGGTATCCGGTCCTTATTGATCCGAGGTCGGCGCGCGAAAATCAACCGTTGCTGACATTCAACGGCCTCGCGGGAAGCCGCGATCATCGCAAGAATGGCCGCGGGGAATCAAGAGACATTGTGCCATCCCAACCACCCATCACCCGAGCATTGAAAACGGTGCGGCGAAATTTAGCGGACGACGCGAAAGCGATCTGGAATGCGGGAGTGCAGTCCGTGCTCGGTGACCAATTGCTTCGGCACACAATCGTGATCGATGGCTCGCTGATGCTCATCAACGACCTGATCGTCGACCGATCCGAGTTCGATCGAATCCTCGTCGTGGGCGGCGGCAAAGCAGCATCGGCCATGGCCGATGGACTCGAACAGGCGATTGGCCAATGGGCGCCCCTTGAGGGATGGATCAATGTCCCCGACGGCACCGAGCGACCCTTGAAGTCCGTTGAAGTCTATCCGGCTCGACCAGCGGGCGTGAATGAACCGACCCAGCGGGCGGTTGCGGGCACCGAGCAGATCTTGCGGAGGGTCCGGGAAGCCGGACCGCGTGACCTCTGCATCGTGTTGTTGTCCGGAGGAGGATCGGCGCTTTTGGTTGCCCCCAAGCCCGGGGTCTCGCTCGCTGACAAACTGGCCGTGACTCGTCTGATGAGTGCCGGTGGGGCGCCGATCGACGAACTCAATACGGTTCGCAGGCGCTTGAGCGAGATCAAAGGCGGAGGCTTGATTCGCGGTTTCCGCGGCTGCCGAATGATCACGTTGATTCTGTCGGACGTTCTGGGTGACCCACTGGACCTCATCGCGTCGGGGCCTACCGTGAATGAACGGCTGCCACTTGCCGACGCGGGCGAGATCCTCAGCCGCTACGACCCTGAGCGGCGGCTACCCGAAAGCATTTACCGGGCTTTGGAAACACCGCCTCGATCGGATGCGATCGAGCGGAGCATCGATCGCGATCAAGCGGGACGTGATGCCTGGATCGTGCTTGGGAACAACGCCGCCGCTGTCGATGCAGCTGGGGTGATGGCGGAGCGGTTGGGCTATTCCCACGCGATGACCACAGCCCTCCAAAGTGAAGGGGCCGCTGAGTCGGTCGGCGAGCACTTGGCGAAGATGGCGATCGAAATGCTCGCCAACGACCGCGCCCCCGGTGGCTCGAGCCCCGATTGTTTGATCACCGGCGGCGAACCGACCGTCACGCTCGCCCCAGTGGAAATTCGGGGCCGCGGCGGACGCAATCAGCAGCTCGTCCTTGCGGCGATGGTTGCACTCGAGAGGAACCCCCGATGGTGCGAAGCCTTGTGGGACACAATGGTGATGCTCTCAGGCGGAACCGACGGCGAAGACGGGCCGACCGATGCCGCCGGGGCGATCCTCACTGGGGCCGTCTGGCGGGCTCGCCGTGACCAAAAACTCGACCCCATCGACTTTTTGAGGAGAAACGATGCCGACAACTTCTTTGCGTTGACCGGCGGACGCTTGACCACGGGCCCGACGGGAACCAACGTTTGTGACGTCCGTGTGCTGGTCGTCTCACCAACGGGAAAAGGTTAGAGCTTGGGAACCGGACGTTTCGGGGCTTTGTCGAGCATCCGCTTTTCATCGTCCCGCGGCGGCCGGGGAGGATTGTTGTTCCCTGGCGTGCCAGGGCGTTGAGGAGCCAGATCCGTGAATTCTTCTCGCCAACGCCATCCCATAGGTGACTGAAGCTCCTTCTTAGCCAGTAACGCCCAGGGTGTCCCTGGATGACGGTCGACAACCGTTTCTAGCAACTCCTTTGCGAGCGCCGCCTCCCGCTCCCATTTGCTTCCGACGCTGATCTCATCAGCGGGTTGGAGGACCCAGGTGTTGTTCTTGGACTCCTCAAACATCATCCCGCGTTTCGCCTTCGCGAGCATCGCGTTGTACGTTTCCGTACGAACCTTTTGAGCGAGCACGCGGCCCATCGAGACATCGTAACCAGCCTGCCAGCGGGGCACGGTCTCGCTCTCCCTCACCGCCAGCCCCGGTTCGAGCGTCGCGGCCAATTTGGCTAACGCCGGTTCCAATCTCGCTGCGTCTCTCTGTGCTACGGTCAAGTCACCCACGAGACCGGCTTCATTGCGCTTCACGAACCGCATCTGCGGCCGCTGCATCATGGGGGCCACTTGCATCGCGGCCGTAACGAGTGCGGTTCGTAGGGGACTTTGTTTGACAAGCTTCTCGTAATCCGCACGCGTCACGTATTCGGGGCGATACCGCGACATCGCCACGGGGTCGAAGAAGTACCTGAGATCCGATGCGAACGGCTCGATCTCTCCACGGCGGACTTCCCGATTGACGTTCCGGTTGGGGTGGACGGTAAAAAAGATCCCGCCGGTTTCGTAACAAAGGCGGGTCAGTCCGTAAGGGCCAAATCCCGAGTCGACTACCGGCTCCTCCTGAAAATCGCCCGAGAAACCGACGCGAACTAGCTCGGGATAAACCGACTCCGGCCCTTGATCGACTTGGGCCCACTGTGGCGTCTGATCGTACTTGGGGTCTGGATCGACGTACTTGACGAGCGTCTGTTCGCGCCCGAAAGGTGCCGGGGCACCAATCACGTAGACCGGCATTCCCCACCGGCGACACGCTTCGATTGCGGGCTCGATCCGATCGGTGTCGTCACCTCGCTCGTCCGTTACGACGATCAAGATGACATTTCTCTGAGGGCCGCTTTCACCGCGATTTCGGCGAAGCGACTTGAACCGATCAGCAGCCAACTCGACCGCGGTGAACACGCGTTCGATTCCCGAAGTATCCATCGGGATCGAATCAACGATCGACTTGATCTCCTTCAGGTCATCGATCGGCTGCTCGGTATAGAGCTGAACATCTTTGCCAAAGCCAATGATCGAAGTCGCCAGGGGCATGTCGGCGGCATGTCGGCGAAACGCCTTTCCGCCACTGTGCTCCACAATCCCGAGCTCCTCGTAAATGTGGTCGAATCGATCGCGAATCTCGCCGCGCTGCCGATGGAGCGACCCACTTTGGTCAAACAGCCACACGACCAAAGTCGGACGTTCCTCGAGCGACTGCAGGATTTCGAACGTCAAGCGGTCCACCGCACCAGCGGCCCCCTGCGTCCCTTCTCCAACTTTTCCCTTCTGATTCTTTAGTTTGTCCAGCGGGGCGACCGGTTGCGAAAACAGGTTGTTGACGAATCGATCCCCATGACGGTCCGGTTCGATCTCGACAGGGCTCGGAATCTCAGCCATCTCAGCAAACATCTCGGCCGAAGCCTCAGCCATCGCCGTATCGGCCATGCTGTTCGCGCCAACCTCACTTTGCGTCGCTTCGCTGTAGCTCACCTGGTCCACCACCAAAGGCTGTTCCACCTCGTCGGGTGCACGTGATGCCACCAGCACAACGGCTTCGCGATCTTGGTTCTGCAGCAGCGGCGTCAAACCGAGCAGGACTAACAACGAAAGGTGAATGATCAAGCTGCCGATAAACGCGGCGGATTCATCGCCAAACCAATCCTCCTCCTGCTCCAATTCCGATTCATCCCAGGCCACCAAACTCGGCACAGCGTCAACAACGTGGGCGGTATTCAAGCGGCCCGGGGTCGGTGTTGCCGGTGGCATGGCAATCGCGCCGGCGTCACCGAAAGGCGCGATCGGTGTCGTCGAGTGAATGCCAGCTGTGTCGAGCGACATAGATTTCTGTTCCGAATCAATTCGAGCCCGCGCCGACCGGCGCGGTCGATCGCACTGGCCGTTGCTTTCGAGGCCACGATCGTTAAATATTCTCTTCAACTACTAACGCGATTTTAAGCCGCGAGAACCCCAATTCCAACGCTGTTGGCGTAGAATCCTCCCCGGTTTACCATTCTTCCCACACTTAACCTCCCTCCGTGGGCAATACCACGGGTAACCATTCGTGACTAATCGCTTGATCGCCATCGGCGACATCCATGGCTGCAGCGCCGCGCTGCGGGCGATTCTGATCGCCATTGACCCGCGTCCCGACGACACCATCATCACCCTCGGCGATTACGTCGATCGCGGTGAGGACTCTCGCGGTGTACTTGACCAGTTGATTGAACTCGGCCACCGAACCAATTTGATCCCTATCCTTGGAAACCACGAAGAAATGATGCTTCAGGTGATTCGAGGTGAGCAACCGCATCACGCTTGGATCAAATTTGGCGGAATCGAAACACTCGAAAGTTATGGATTCACGGGAAATCTCGATTTCTTGCCCCCGGAGCACCTCGCCTTTCTAGAAAGTTTGCGGGCCTACCACGAAACCGAGCACCACTTCTTCACGCACGCGGCCTACGATCCGCAGGTGGCATTGGAAGATCAGTCCGGTGATATGCTTCGGTGGCACTCGTTGCGGGATTCGATTCCCATGCCTCATGTGTCGGGAAAGCAGGCGATCGTTGGACACACGGCCAACGCCGACGGGGAGATTCTCGATGTGGGACACCTGATCTGCATCGACACGTACTGCTACGGGGGGCGGCACCTCACGGCCCTCGACGTCAACGAGCGGGCTGTGTGGCAAGTCACCCGCGACGGGTACATGCTCTGACCACCGAGGCCGCAAAGGCGACGCAGCCCGCAAATCTTGCCAAAACGGCTCAACCGACGCCATCGTCACAACCGAAACTATCCCCAGATCATTTGTTGTTCGTTCCGGGGGTCCATCGATGAGTCGCCTTTCCAGTCTGCATGCTGAGCAGCTTAAACAGCGCCAACGCAGCCTCTGCGCTCTCTTGGCGGTCACCCTCCTGATCGCTTTGGTCGGCCCCACGCCTCGAGCGGGATCGGAAGAGAGCGAATTTGCGGGATTGATTCGCAGCAAGCTGCCGGACCGAGATTCCTACGAACCGCCGACGCTCGTCCGGCCGCCAAAAGCGCAACCGATGCGTGCCGAAGTTCAAGCCACGCACATTTCTGGAGCAGCGCAGAGAGCTCAGCCGAGCGGATTCGCGACCGTCCAGGCGCAGCACGCCGAAGTCCCCGGTCACGAAGTGGAACAGGTCAATTTTCTCGGTGATGCGTGCGGCGCCGAACCACTGTGCGGCATCGAGTCGATGGAACATTCCTGTGATGGCGGCTACCCCGGCATCGACGCATGCGACTCGTTCGGTGTAGGCGGCTGCGGACCGGGACATGGCACATCCACCTGCTGGTGCGACCGAGTGCGAATCTCGTGTAGCCCCTGCGAGTGGTTCGGGGCCGTCGAACTGCTTCTGATGTTCCGCGTGGGCGACGGATTGCCGCCCCTGGTCACGACCGCACCCAACAATGGTGTGCTACCAACTGCCGAGGTCCTATTTGGCCGCGATCGATACCTCGACGAGATGACCGCGGGGGGACGCGTGACGCTTGGAACGTGGTTGGATGACGCTCACTGCCGCAGCCTCGTCTTCCGCGGCTGGGCCGCGACCGAAGAATCTTTCGGCTTCCAAACTGACCAAAGCTCCAACCCGCTGCTTGCGAGACCGTTTTTCAATGTCACCGATGGGGCAACGCCGGCCAACGCGTCGCAAATCATTGCTCAGAACAACACGCGTTCGGGAACGATCACGATTGACGGATCGAGCCATGTTTTTGGCGGCGATGTGTCGCTTCGACAACGCTGGGCAAGCGGGCTGGGTGGGACCGTTGATCTGCTTTACGGATACCAATTCATGCGGCTGGACGAAGACCTCCGTATTCATTCGTCATCGATTGAACTTCCGGGGTCGACATCGGGAATCCCGACCGGAACGATCAGCGATGTGATCGACCGCTTTGATGCCAAGAACGAATTCCATGGTGGCCAACTTGGCCTGGCGGCCCGATATCGCGAGCGATGCTGGTCCTTCAACGGGTTGATCAAACTGGGGCTGGGATCGATCCAGCGAACCGCCAACCGTTTTGGTCAGCGGCAGACGACCATCGACGGCGTGAGCGATATCGACCCCAATGGATTGCTCGTCCGGTCGACGAACGCCGGAAAAATCTCCGACAGCACGCTCGGGTGGGTCCCCGAACTCGATGCAACGCTCGGCTACTACTGGACGAGAAATCTCGACATCACGTTCGGATAT
>JBGTCJ010000603.1:0-18460 GCA_041748895.1 Pirellulaceae bacterium | reverse complement strand
ACAGATTCGGAGGGTCGTTTTGCAATCGAAAAGCTCGGTGTTGGCGAGTACGCTCTGTTGACCGTTGGCTCCGCGGGGATGGCGGTCGT
Organism: Pirellulaceae bacterium; assembly: GCA_041748895.1. Taxonomy (GTDB): domain Bacteria; phylum Planctomycetota; class Planctomycetia; order Pirellulales; family Pirellulaceae; genus UBA6163. Next base: position 18,371 of record JBGTCJ010000603.1, on the reverse strand, counting down.
CGGGTTTGAGCTTGTCGATTCGCCGTCAACCGAGCCGACAGATTCAGCCAATGGCCGTATGGGTCGAGCGCAAGCACGACGCTCTAAAAGAACGGTTTCAAAGGCGATGCTCTCCGACAACCCAATCGAGCGGGTGGTCGGCGGCGACATCCGTTCCGACGAAGCGTCGGGTAGCGGCGGCTTCGGGCCAATGATGGTCGAGTTCCAGCCGCAAAGCTGCACGCGAGAATTCTCAATTCAGTGTGCACCCGTGGCTGAGGTGGTCCGTTGCTTTCGTAAACTCGACGAAACCCGCCACGTCAGCGATCGCCGAAGGCTGAGCCGCAAGAATTCGCGCGTCGGTGAGCAGATGGTGGCGGGCGAATGTCTGGCTCCGCTTCCTGGAGGGGGCTATTTTGCTGGCTTTCACGGCGGTCCAGCGGGCGGACCCGTGGGGGCTCGCAGCGGCGTGCTCGACGTATTGGTAGAGGGATCAGGGATTTTGGGATTGGCAGCGCTCGACGGCATCGTCGAGGGCGCCAGTATCGGAGCCGACGATGGTGACGAGCTAGTTCACGTGCCTGCGGATGGCACGGCATCGCGGCTCTGACCGATTGTTGGATGAATCTTGTGACGCCTTGAAACGGGCGAGTAAAGGCGGACAAAGATGATCGTTGGGGTTCCTGCGGAGGTGAAGGCAGACGAGTACCGCGTTGCGATGCTCCCGGTGGGTGCCGAGGAATTGGTTGGCCGTGGCCACCGCGTTTTGGTTCAGGGGGGCGCGGGGACCGGTTCGGGAATCGCCGATGACGAGTACTTTGCCGCGGGTGCGGAGATCATTTCTTCTGCGGAACGGCTATTCGCGGAGGCGGACTTGATCGTGAAGGTCAAGGAACCGCAGCCAGAAGAATGGGGTCTGATTCGTCCCGGGCAAGCGATCTTCACCTACTTCCATTTTGCGGCCGACCGACGGTTGACCGAGGCGATGATTGGCAGCGGCGCGACCTGTTTTGCGTACGAGACGCTGCGGGACGATGCGGGGCGGCTACCACTGCTGACGCCCATGAGCGAGGTCGCGGGGCGGATGAGCATCCAGGAGGGGGCAAAGTATCTCGAAAAGCCGCAGATGGGGCGTGGTATCCTCTTGGCAGGCGTTCCCGGAGTCCAGCCCGCGCACATCACAATCCTGGGCGGTGGGGTTGTCGGCGCCAACGCGGCCAAAATCGCCGCGGGTTTCGGCGCGAGTGTCGCGATCCTGGATGTCAACCTTGACCGTCTTCGGTACCTCGACGACACGATGCCCGCGAACGTCAACGTATTGTTCAGCGATCGTCACATGATTCGCCAGCAATTGGCTTTGGCCGACCTGGTGATCGGCGCGGTCTTGATTCCCGGTGCGAAGGCTCCCCACCTTGTTCGTCGCGAGGATTTGTCGTTGTTGCGTCCCGGCAGCGTCCTGATTGACGTGGCGATTGACCAAGGCGGTTGCATGGAAACGAGTCGACCGACAACGCGTCGCGAGCCAACCTTCATCGTTGACGATGTGGTTCACTACTGTGTGACAAACATGCCCGGCGCCGTGGGTAGGACCAGTACTTTCGCACTCTGCAATGCGACGCTCCCGTGGGTCGTCAAGCTAGCCTCCAAACCGATCGCGCAGTCATTGGTCGAGGGATCGCCGCTGCGTCACGCTGCCAATATTCACGCCGAGAAGGTGGTCCATCGTGCGGTCGCCGAAACGTTTGGTTTTCCCTACCAGAGCGATCATGAACTCGTCGTTCCCTGAAGTCATCCGCTGGGATGAGCAGCGGCAGCGATTGCTGTTGCTCGATCAGACGCGGTTGCCAGAAGAGGTCGTGGTTCTCGATTGCGCAAAAGTTCAGGACGTCTGGGACGCGATCAAGCGTCTCAGTGTCCGTGGCGCTCCGGCGATCGGGATTGCCGCCGCCTACGCGGTATGCCTCGCGATTCGACCGGTCGAGGGTGTCACGCCTCCCTCGGCGCTGGCGGCCGCAAGAGCGATCGAGGCGATCGAACATTTGGCAAGCAGTCGGCCGACCGCGGTCAATCTTTTTTGGGCACTCAACCGAATGCGCGCGATCGCGGTCGAACATGCCTCGCGAGGTGATGTTGAGGGCGGTGCCGATGACCTGTTTGAGACACTGTTGGCCGAGGCGAGCGAGATTCATCGAGAGGATCAAGAGCTTTGTCAATCGATTGGGCGTCACGGCGCGGATCGGATGCGCGACGCCACGTGTCTGCTCACGCACTGCAACGCAGGGTCCCTAGCGACAGGTGGTGAGGGCACGGCGCTCGCGGTGATCTACGAATTGCAACGGCGTGGACGCGAGGTGCGAGTCTTTGCCGATGAGACGCGGCCCCTGCTGCAAGGGGCTCGGTTGACGGCTTGGGAATTGACTCGCTCGGGTGTGCCAGTGACTGTGATCACCGATTCGATGGCCGCAATCATTTTGCAAAGCGGACAGGTCGATGCCGTAATCGTCGGAGCGGATCGGATCACGGCACGCGGCGATGCTGCCAACAAAATCGGAACCTACGCGCTTGCGGTGTTGGCGCGTCATCACTCGGTCCCTTTCTTTGTGGCCGCACCGCACTCGACGTTTGACCGATCGATCCAGTGTGGCGACGAAATTCCGATCGAGCAGAGGGATTCGAGCGAAATCCGTTTCGCGGGTAGCCGCCAAGTCGTTCCTGAATCCGCGTCGGTGTTCAATCCCGCGTTTGACGTGACCCCCGCGGAGTTGATCACGGCGATTATCACGGACCGGGGAGTGATCGAGCCCCCGACTGAGGCAGGCATTTCATTTCTTTTTGAAAATCACATCGGTCCGTGACCAGACGTGTCACATCGCCTTGCGATAGTACCTCTGTCGAAGCACGGGGGCGAATCTCAGAATGAGATTTAACGGTCTCGAACCGAGCTAAATCGAGCTGCTGATTCTTCTCCCCCGGCGACAACACGCCACGCGTGCAAAGCGATTCGCGTCCTGGAGGGCCGTGAAAGCCTCGAGGCTCGCGAGTGGTTGATCGCCAACTCGTCACGTTTTTCCAAATACTTGGAAAAACAACTAGTGGTGGCGCGAAATGTGCTTAACCGGTGTGTATCGGGTAGGCAGGATCGCAGACTTGAATCCAATCTGCACGTCAATGAAACGCAGGGAAAGGTGAATCATGTTGGTACTGAGTCGCAAAGAAGGCGAAAAATTGGTGATCGGCGATGGGATCGTGTTGACGATCAATCGGATCTCGGGGAATCGAGTGACGATTGGTGTCGACGCACCCAAGGACGTTCGAATCATCCGTGGTGAGCTTAAGCCGCGGGAGGAGCACGGAGTGTCTGAGGTTACTTCCAACGGAGCGCTGTCTGCGGCATTTGCCTCTTCGCCGACCTGTTTGGCCACGTAGTTTTGCGTGTCAATCGCGTGAAGCGGCAGCCGCAAGATCCGGCCTTTGCCTGTAACTGGCTACTTTGGATCGGTGCGGAGTCCTTCGTGGGACTCAGCCGGTCGATTGACGTGCGAGTTTGCAGACGAGCTCTTCTAAAGCACGGCGGTCAGGGCCGTCGCTGCTATGGCTGCCCTTGAGCCGCAAGTCGGTCTTCAGCAGCCATGAGTGCAGCTTTCGCGCACGAACTCTGCCTAGTTGCTTCATTTGAGCTTCTGATTTCTGCAGATTCGATGGTCCGCCCTTGAGCCCGATCGACGTCAAGCCGTCGCGTGGAGTTGGGCGTTTTCCGAGCGATTCGAGTTGGTCGACGACCGCAGTCGCCATGGCGAGTTGCCTCAGCGACCAGGCCATCTGGGGAAACAGAGCGATCGGACGTTGACCGCCACTGATCAATTTATCCAGATGGCGGAGCGCCTCGGACGCGTTTCCCGATGCAACGGCGTCGTTGATTTCCCAGATCGATTTACCGATCCATCCGGAAACGACCTCCCGCACGAGGGTCTCGGTGATGGTAGCGTCAGGAGGTAGGTGCACGGCCAACTTGGCGATCGCCGAATCGAGCATTCCAACGTCGGTGCCGATGAATTCGAGCAGTGTTTCCGCGGCGCCCGCGGAGAGCCTGGTTTGATGCCGCGGTGCGACATACCGGGACAAAAACTGACCCAGTGTCCGGCTATCGGGTTTGGCAAAGCGTCCTTTTCCAGCCGTCGGTACCGCACAACTGATCAACAGATGCTCTTTCTCGATCGCCTTGTAAAGCCGCGTGTTCGATGGCAATTGGTCAAGATCGAGCACCAACCGGGTACACGGGCTCGCTTGGGCGACGTAATCCTCGACTGCGGCCCTGTCGCTTTTGATCAAGGCATCGGCCGTTCGAACGATGACGCAACGGGTCTCGTCGATCGTGAACAAGGAATTGGACTGAAGTTCGTCGCGAACATCTCTCCAGGTGAGCGATTCCCCATCAAGCTCGGTCACATCCTCGTCGGTTGGTCGATGTGCGATCGACCAGCGGCGCAGCGTACGATCGGCGCCGAAAGCGGCGACGACCGCAGGCAAAATGGGCCGATCAAGAGCCAAAAACTCCAAGGCTGAGGTGGATGGCATTTTGAGACGCCGTCGCAACGGCGGACGCGGAGCAGACAAATCGGAACCGACACCAGTGGGCCCGATTGTAGCGGCGATCCGCACGGGGTGCTGACCTCGCCGATGGCGCGTCGGGTCGATTGTACGATTTGCGATAGAAGTGCACGGGCCAGTCGTTGCAATTTTGAACCTCCACGTAGGGGCCAAGCGGTGCGGACGCCGACATCGTTACGGGAACCCCTCGGAGGCCCATTGTCCGCGCCCTCTCCCTCTCCGGCCCTTTCTCACTCCGGCCGCGGACCGGTGAACAGGAATGCATGCCTTTGCAGCCCGCCGCCAGAGCGCGGCGAACGTCAACGATGAGCGAAACCCTTCCCACCATCTCGATCGTTACGCCCAGCTTCAACCAGGGCCAGTTTCTTTCGCAGACCATCGGCTCCGTCGTTTCACAGGACTACGACGGATTGCATTACTGCGTGATGGACGGGGGCAGCAGCGACGATTCGGTTTCGATCATTCGGCGGTACGCTGACCGACTCGATCACTGGCAATCGGGTCGCGACGGCGGTCAGTCCGATGCGATCGCCAGTGGGTTTGAGCTCAGCGATTGCGAACTCATGGGTTGGGTCAACTCGGACGATTTTTTGTTGCCCGGCGCCTTGCGTGCCGTCGGCGAATTCTTTCTCCGGCACCCGCACGTGGAAGTCGTGAGTTGTGGTTGCCTGACGGTCGATGCGGAGTCACGAACGCTCCACAGTGGATTCGGTTACGTCACTCAAGGGGTGGCTGCCACGTTCGATCGGCTTCGATACCTGGAGGCCCAGGACGGTGTTTTCCAACCGGCGACATTCTGGCGGCGAACCGCTTACCGCGAGGTCGGCGGACTCGACCGAGGCCTGCGATTCACGATGGATCTCGATCTGTTTACTCGACTTGCCCGTCGCCGTCGATTTGCTCGATTGAGCCGAGTCGTTGCTTGCTTCCGTTTGCACGATTCGAGCAAATCATCGCGGATGCAAAGTATCCGATCCAGCGAAATTGAGCTCTACCGCCTCCGGTATGGAACGGCGACCGATTCGCGTTGGTACCGCAGCCTGAGGTACCTCGAGCACCGAATTCCGAGCTTGGCGCGAAAAATCGCGCTTCGAGGCGTGAATTCGCTTCGCGAGCCGAGGTCCTTCGAATCACCGGAGGCCTGCCAATGCGTGAACTAATCGACATTGGACTGCTGCTGCGACGCGGTTCTGACGTGGCACTCGCGCTGTTCTTCATTTCCCGCGTGACACCCGAGACGCTCGTAGGTGAGCTTTCGATTGGCCCGCTTCCGTTGCCGTTTTTCCTCTTTCTGGTCGGCTTTGGCTTGGAGAGCCTTCATGCGATCGTTTCTCGCGTTGACCTAATTCGCGGCAAGGCCGTCGCCGTAACGGGATTGGTTTTCGCGATCACCCTGAGCAATGGTCTTTATCATCAGAATTCAATCAGGTTCGTCGCAATCGATTCGATCTGTTTACTCGCCATGGTTTATGGAATTCTGTGGGCAAACGCGAGGGCGCTCGTGTGGATTGTGAACACGACTGTCTACTGGTTTGCAGCGCCGGTCGTGTGCATGAGTTTGATCAGTTTGGTTGGGATGCAGATGGGATGGATTCGGCCCGCTGGAGAATCGACTCGTCTCTACACGTATTCGGAGTTCGACGCCATCTTCGTATTGTCGGCGTTTAGCCCCGTTTGCAGTCTGGCTATTGCCGCGGGGCGTGGGACGCGCGGTTTTGGGCCGTGGGGTGTGTTCGTTCCGCAGGTGGTGGCGTTGGCTTTGGCGATGAGCACGGCAAGCCGCGCGGGGCTGGCCTGCACGCTTGCGGCATTCGTTTCCGTCGCCACCCTGACGTTTCGTGGCGGATCAAGGATCGCTTGCGTTTGGGGTGGGGCCGCGATCGTGTTGGGATTCGTCTACAGCGGTGACCACTGGATCGAGTGCAGCCAGTTGTTCCGGCGGGTTTCGACGACCGAGGTATTTGAGGAGGAACGGTACGAGGAAATCGGGTTGATGATCGACGACCTACGTGGCAGCGAGCTGCTGGGGAAGGGGCTTGGTTCGCAGTTTGCGACCAACATCGATGCCGCGGATCGCTATGCCTTTGCACCACACATCGGCCTGCTTGCGATGCTGCACAAGGGCGGTGTGCCGATGTTCTTATTGATCATCGTGATGCCCTTCACGATTTGCGTCGCAGTTGCCGGGCGCGCAGCGGTGAGCGACCGTTGGAGTGAAGAGGGACAACGTGTGCGGGCAAGTTTCGCTTGGTGTGTCGTGGTTTGTTGTGTGCAAATGTCACTCTCATCGGGCTGGAATCCGCTTCACCTTTGGATCGCGGCGTTTGCCTACGCTCGCGTCTTTGCCGGTGGCACGTTGACGTCTCCGACCACAACCGCAACCACGACCGCAACGCTGCCGGTGGCGAGGATTCGGGAGAACAGGCGGGCGATGGCGGTGCCATCGGGAGGGGGACATTGATGTCGACCCAGCTCCACGAGACTTATGGCGAACGGGGATCAAGGCATCTCGTGCTGATCGGCAGCTACGCGCAATCGTTAATCAATTTTCGCGGCGATTTGATTCGCGATCTGATCCGTGCCGGTTTTCGGGTCACGACCATGTCGCCCGACGCCACGGCGAAGCAGGTTGATTTGCTGCAATCCTTCGGCGCGAGTCATCGCCATTACCGCGTCACCCGCAGTGGGCTCTCGATGCGAGAGGATTTGGCAACGTACTTGGATTTGCGACGACAGCTGCGATCGCTCCGGCCTTCTGTGGTGCTGGCCTACACGATCAAACCGGTGATCTGGGGTGGGATGGCGGTCGCGGGCTGCTGCGATTGCCGATTCTTCGCCATGATCACGGGTCTGGGCTTCACATTTCATGGCGAGTCATGGAAGCGAAAACTGCTTCGTGGCGTGGTCTCGCGTCTCTACCGACGCTCACTCTCACAGGCCTCATCGGTTCTGTTTCTGAATCGACAGAATCGGGATTTGTTTGTGGAGCGTGGTTTGGTGGCGGAAGGGCGGACGCGAGTGATTCCTGGTTCGGGAGTGAATACGGACGTCTTTGCTCAGCGGCCCCTTCCTGGCGGGCGTCCGAGCTTTCTGATGCTCGCGCGTCTTCTGGGTGAGAAGGGAATTCGCGAGTATGCCGCAGCGGCCGCGCGACTCAAAGCGGATTACCCCGATGTCGAATTTCGCTTGGCAGGGCCAACCGATCCGTCGCCCGATGGGATCCCGAAGGCCGAACTGGAGCGTTGGGTCACCGCGGGCGCGATTCGTTATCTAGGTGCCTTGGAGGATGTTCGCGAGGCCCTCATCGATTGTCACGTTTATGTTCTGCCCTCCTATCACGAGGGGATGCCGCGGACGGTGCTGGAAGCCATGTCGACGGGGCGACCGATCATCACGACCAACGTGCCGGGTTGTTGCGAGACGGTTGTCGATCGCAGGAATGGTCATCTTGTTCCAGCGGGAGATGAAATCGCGCTGGCCGATGCCATGCGATGGTGCATTGAAAATAGCGATTCATTGGCCGCGATGGGCGTGGCAAGTCGTCAGATCGTTGAGCAGCGATTTTGTGTGCGGCAGGTCAATTCGATGGTCTTGTCCTGCTTGGACGATGTGGAGGCCCGGTCGTGATGAGTTTCAAGCGCGTGACCGATTTGATGCTCAGCATTGCCGCTGGCATTTTGCTGTTGCCCGTCATCGCCGGTGTCGCGGTCTTGATCGGATGTCGACTCGGACGACCGATCTTCTTTCGTCAGTCGCGAGTCGGAAAGGGCGGCAAAGAATTCACGCTGGTGAAATTCCGCACGATGCTCGATCGGCGGACGGACGATGGAGACTTACTGAGTGATCACGAGCGAATGACACCGCTTGGTGCCTGGCTTCGTCGATCGAGCCTCGACGAATTACCCGAGCTCTGGAACGTGATTCGTGGCGAGATGAGTCTGGTGGGGCCGAGGCCACTGCTTCCCGAGTACCTACCACGTTACAGCTCGCGGCAGGCCCGGCGGCACGAAGTACGACCAGGAATCACGGGCATGGCTCAAGTGAACGGACGCAACCTCATCGCTTGGGAGGATCGGTTGGAGATGGATGTTTGGTACGTCGATCATCGAAGTGAATGGCTCGATCTGAAGATCCTTTTTCGAACCGTCGGGTCGGTCGTCTCCCAGGCGGGGGTCAGCGCCGAAGGGCACGTAACGATGCCACCGTTTCTCGGATCGTCCCGGTCGATCCCGCAGATCATGCAGCACACCGATTGAGGTCTCCGAGATGAATCGTATCAGACCGAGAGTGTATCTTTCGCCACCGCACATGGGCCCCACCGAGTTGGAGCGATTGACGCGCGCCTTTGAAAGCAATTGGATCGCGCCGATCGGCCCTGACGTGGATGGCTTTGAACGCGAGTTTGCTGAGCGAATCGGGGCTCGATTTGCCGTGGCGTTGTCCAGCGGGACTGCGGCATTGCATTTGGCGTTGCGGGTGATCGGAGTCGGGCGCGGTGACGAGGTGCTGACCTCGACACTCACGTTCATTGCGACAGCCAATGCGATTGGGTACCAGGGTGCGTCCCCCGTGTTCATCGACAGTGACACGGCGACGTGGAACATGGATCCTCAACTTCTTGAAACGGAACTGCGGCGACTGGCCCGACGCAACCGGCTTCCCAAGGCGGTAGTGGTAGTCGACGTGAACGGCCAGTGCGCGGACTACCGAGCGATCCGGCCGATCTGCGATCGTTACTCGGTTCCAATCATCGAAGATGCGGCCGAGGCGCTCGGGGCGCGACAGGGCGAGGTCGCGGCGGGGAGATTCGGCGCGATCGGATGCTTCTCGTTCAATGGGAACAAGATCATCACGACCAGTGGCGGCGGAATGTTGGTGACCGACGAGGACCGTTGGGCCAAGGAGGTTCGACACCTTGCGACTCAGGCAAGAGAACCGGCGGCGCACTACGAACACCTCATCTCAGGTTACAACTATCGCCTGAGCAACCTTTTGGCAGCAATCGGACGAGGGCAACTCGAGGTCCTCGAAGATCGAGTTGCCAGCCGACGTGCAGTGTTCGAACGATATCGCGAGGCGCTCGAAGGTCTGCCGGGAGTCGAATTCATGCCCGAACCGGAGCCGGCCACGTCGACCCGCTGGTTGACGAGCCTCGTGATCGACGAGGAACGATTTGGTGTTTCTCGCGAAGCGGTGCGGTTGGCGCTCGAGGCTGAAAACATCGAGTCGCGTCCCGTGTGGAAACCGATGCACCTGCAACCGGTGTTCGCCGATTGTCGTGCAGTGGTTACCGGAGTTTCGGAGCGATTGTTTCGCGATGGGCTTTGTCTACCAAGCGGATCCTCGTTGACGCTCGACGACCAGCGGCGGACCATCGCCGTGATTCAGCGGTGCCATCGACGCGACGTGAATGATTCTCAGAGTCCGATCCAACGCGACCTGGTGGTTCAGTGCGGGCCTGCGTCGTGCGAATCGTTTGGGTTGGTATCGTCCGCCGGGTCTCGACTTCCCCACGGGCTCGACGGCACCAGGGCGCGGTAGGCCTGCCAGTGGAAGGCGGCGGCTTGCTGGTCGCCCATCGCTTCGTGGGCAGAGGCTAGGTTGTAGTGGGCATCGGGATAGTCCGGTACAAGCGAGAGGACGCCTTCGAACGCCGCAATTGCCAGATCGTGTCGGCCTGTTTCGGCCAGCACGCAACCGAGGCTGACGCGTGCCTCGACATGACCACCGTCGATTTCGATCGCCTGATAGTATCGCTCGCGCGCTGCCTCGATTTGCCCGTCGCGATAGAGCAATTCACCGAGTTGAAAAGCGATGTCGCTTCGCAATCCATCGCGGGCCAAGATCGCTCGCAGCGAGTCGATCGCCGATGTGAGGTCACCCTCGTCCTCAAATTCATACGCAGCGGCTAGAAGTTCATCGTTGGCGGCGGCGGCGATGGTCGATCCGGGGAACGCGAGAGTCCGCTCGATTTCACCCGTGACCGCTTCCCCTGCGGCCGAGTCCAACCGCGCAAAAGTGGTCTCGGGGGAAGGGGCCTGTTCGCTGGCCGTGAAATCAAAACGCAACTGACCGCCCGGTTCGATCAGCCCCTCACCCTGACGAAGCAATACCCGCTTGCCTTCGATCAAGACAGAAAGCTGGGCCAGCGGGCGCCCCACTTCGGGTAGGATCGCGGCCAGCTCACGGAGCCGACTTTCGATCGCTTGCGGACTCGCGCCAGCGGCGACGAGCTCCGCGAGTCGTCGTGCCGTGGCGACCTCTTGGAAATCAAAAAATGGCAAATGGTGCATCGACCTCGTCGGGATGATCAACCCGCGTCGATGCCATCGTCGTATCACGCGTACCGAGACACCGAGGAGGTGGGCGAGCATCGCGGGGGTGTAATACCGTTTGATTGACTGCTGGATATCGACCAGACCGAGGCGCTGCCAAAGTTCGGTTTCCTGCACAATCTCTAGTTCGCCAGCTGCCGCGGCGACTCGGATCGGATCGGTCAGCAGTTCGGCTTCGGACAACGGCGACTCCTCACCGCCGATCACGAGAAGATCAATTCCCGAAGCAGCGGGATCGACCACCGTGGCGGAATACGAGCGGAGCAGGTTCGTCGCTTCACGACGGTTCATCCCACCGAGCCTGCCAACCAACGCGATGCGTTTCCCGGCAATGCTCTCGGGGCCTGGAGGAAGCGGATCCGATGCGATCGCATCGGAGTCCTCCATGTCGTCATCCCAGGGATCGTGTCGCCATGGGAGCGCGTCTGCGGAGTCATCACCACGCGAGTCGTCAGGGGGTGTCGTAGGAGCCAAATCTCAATGGTCCAAAATCATTCGGCGGAACACACGTCGGAGCGATCGGGTCACTCTGGCAATGGCCTGCCCTTGGTTTCCGGTAGGAAGGCGATCGCGACAATCCCGAGGAGAAAGATCACGCTCATGTAGCAGCAGGCGTCGCGAAACGCATCCAGTTTCTGTTCCGGCGTCACCGCACCCGCGGCGAAGAACGCCTGCAATTTTCCGAGAACGAGGGGGCCCGATGCGGCAATGAAGCGGCCGACGTTGTAACAGAAACTAGTCCCGGTGCTGCGGAGATAGATCGGAAATAATTCTGGGAGATAGATCGCGAATCCCGCAAATAGTCCAAGTTGGCATGCCCCCATGAAGAAGCTCATCCAGATGTCGCCGACACCACTGAAATAACGAAAGTACGCGATTGTGGTCACCATGGCCGCCAAGAATCCGATCACAAATGCTGGTCTGCGGCCCAATCGCTGGGCAAGCATTGTGAAGCCGATCATGCCACAGAAAGCGCCGAGGTTTTGGACGATCATGTTCATCCCTTTCCAAAAGCCGGCGCGGCCCGGAATTTCAGCCTCCGGCACCCCCTGCTTGGCCAACGACTGCTCGATCACACTGCCGACCAACTCGGGGCTGAAGAACCCGATACCCCAAAGTCCGATCACGCCTGCGACGCAAAGCATCATCCCAAGGAGCGCAGGTTTGCGCCATCGGCGGTCGCCCAACAGCGCCGCGTAGGAGCCGAAAGGGACCCCCGTCTCCCGGCCCGCCTGACGCGCCCTGACCCAGTTTTCCGGTTCCTTCAGCCGCATCTGAATGAACACGCAAAGGAACGCGGGTAGCGCGCCGATGAGAAACATGATCCGCCACATGTTGCTGCTTTCAATGACCCCGCCGGCCGCGAGACTTCCGAGCAACATGGCGATCAAACCGGCCGTGATGTTGCCCACCGCCGACAGCGCTTGAAGGAACCCGAGCGAGCCCGTTCGGGCACGATCCGGGACACTGTCGGCGACCAGTGCCACGGCCAAGCCAAACACGCCACCGACGCCAAGTCCCGTTACGAATCGAAACACGGCAAAGTCGATCCAACCGCGAGAGAACGCCGACAGTCCGGTGCAGACGCTGTAGAGCAGGACCGTCAAGGTAAGCGTCTTGGCGCGACCGATCCGATCGCCAACGGCACCAAAAATCAGTCCGCCGGTTGCCCATCCGAGCACGAAGATACTGGTGGCGTAGCCCGCATATTCCTTGATGACCGTTTTGTCGGTACCGGCGGGTAGAAGATCGGTAAGCGCGCTTTCGCGGGCGAGAAGAAAAAGTTGCTGGTCAAGGCAATCAAAGAGCCAGGCCAACGATGCGACAGTGAACACGAACCAGTGGTAGCGATTGAGCAATTGCCACCAACGTCGGGAGTCCGTTGCTTCAGGCATTCGGCAAACCTTCCTAGCGTCCAGTCAGTGGGGAGGGCGAGAGTGGGAGCGACGTGATTGGGTGGCGCGGTGGGGGAGCCATGACGTACCGTCTCGGCCCTGCGTCTTCATACCACTAGCGCGTTCTGAATCCGCGCTAGCGCGCCGCCATGTTAGGCGAGCCAGCGCGCATCGGTCACCCCCCAACAACCGCTCGCGACGATCGTATCGGTTGCCACTCGCGGAACGACTCGCTGCGGCAAAATATTCCGCGTGGGGCATCTCTTCGGCTGGGGAAGACTCTGCGGGGCGGCCGAATCCAGTTCTATTGACAGTGACCAGCGCGCCTCGATGGAAGTCGCGACCTGTTACGGGCACGGAAAGCCGCCATCCCTCTGAGTCCCAACCGCTTTTCCAACACGCGCTCGAATTCCTCCTTCGCGACGATCACCACGGCTCCTCCGGCAGCGGAAGCGAGCGGCTGTGCTGTCGCAAGGCTGTCTCCGAGCGCGTTCGGGCTGTGGTGATTTTCGAGCCGTGCACCGTGACCAAGACGATCCCATCCTATCTCCGACTGCATTCGGGGCCCGTCGACGAGCCCTCCCAAAACGCAATCGCCGGCCGCGATTTCGTCATCGATACGGTGTCGCAGTTCTGGAAGGCTTACACCGACGCGACGGGATGGAGAGTGGATCGGCCCGGCGGCATTGATTCGCTCGCATCCAAATCAAGATCGATCACCGCCGGCGCTGGCTTCGGCCTGATGCCGGCAGTATTGCCCGCCTTCGACGGCGACCTGATTGGAGACTCGGAAACCCAAGCATCGGGTCCGACTGTGACGCGGGACGCGGCGCAGCGGTTGGCGGCGGCGGCTGCGGAGCTCGCTCAGAGTCTGGAGCAATCGCAGGCCAAAATCCGAGACCATGAAGCTGAGATGGCGGCAACCTCGACGCCGACGGGATCGGCGTCCGGGCCGAGCCGGTTGGTTGAACGGTTGGAGCGGACGCTGCGAATCGCCGTGGAGGCCACGCGATGCGATGCAGCCGGCCTGTACCTGCTCGATGACGACACCAGCCTTTTGAAACTGAGAGCATCGTACGGATTGGCGCCGTCGCGTCTTTTCGACCCGGCTCGGCCACTTCGAGGCAGTCGAGGGGACCTCGAGTCCTTGGTTCAGGATGTGGTCCTGATCCCTGATCTGGACGGAGCCATGGCCGAAACCTGGTGCAGCCCCGAGCCGATGGCGTCGGCGATCGTCGTCCGCGTCGAGGAGGACGATCTTCCGATCGGAACCCTGTGGTTGTGGACCCAACTCCCCTGCGAGTTTGACGAACGTGCGGCGGCGGCGGCGAAACTCGCTTCCATCAATATCGCCACGGAATTGGCGCGTGGTCAGATGGTTCGCGAGCGGCGAAAGTGGAGCTTGGCCAGCACATCGATTCGTACGGCCAGCCAATGGCAATTGCGGCAGTTGCCTCCGGCCATGGAGCTCGCCCCCGGGTACCTCGTTGACGGGTGGACCGAATCGCCGCTGCCGTGGGCGAGGTCTTGGCATACCTGGGATGTCCTGCCCGACGGCACGATCGCGGTGGCAATGGCCGAGGCTGCCGAGCGGCAACTCGATGCGGCATTGATCGGCGCGACGGCCCGCGCGGCGTTTTCGGCACACAGCAACTACCGCCATGGAGTCGGCGACATGCTCTCGCGAATCAACGATTCGCTTTGGCAGACGAACACGGGTGATCAATTGGTCTCGATGATCTATGCACGCGTTGACCCTGACAACGGTGAGGGTGAAATGGCGTACTCGGGTTCGATCCAGGCGATCATTGCGAGCCGCCGCGGCTTCCGCCCCCTGTACGGTGGAGATCTCGAGCCGCTCGCCAGCCGCGTCGACTTCAGGCCTCAGACCATCGCCTTCCGCTTGCAACCGGGAGAAGTTCTGATCGGTGTGACGGCAAGCGTGCTGGACAGCGTTTTGGGGATTTCGCAAGCCCAGTGGGCCGGCGCGACCCGAGACGCGCTGGGGAAACCGGGGACACCGATTCTGGCCACGATCCGCCGCGCGCTGGCGAGTCAACCGCTCGAAGACGAGCGCGGCGGAGTGATGCTGCTCCGAGGCCTTTCGGGTTCGGAAGCACCGATCGCCTAGCGCCAAGGAAAAGTCATGCGGGTCAGCGCCCGAGTTTCGACCGCTTGGTTCGGTAGCGAGCGGGATTATCGGCTTTGCCTGTGATCTCGTAAAGAAACCGGCTGGGCGTCGTGGGACGCGGTTTGCCCCACTTCATCCGGGTCAGCGCCATCGAGAGGGTGAGATTTTCCTGGGCCCGCGTAATTCCGACGTAGCAAAGTCGGCGTTCCTCGGCGATGTCCTTCTCCTCGCCGCTCTTGACGCTGCGACTGTGGGGCAACACCCCGTCTTCCATCCCCACGAGATAAACGATCGGGAACTCGAGCCCTTTGGCGGCGTGCATCGTGAGCAGCCAAACGGCATTTTTCGCCGCCGCTTTATCTTTATCGCTGACCATTTCCTTTCCCGATAAGGCGATCTCGGCGAGGAAAGCCCCCAGGTCTCCGCCGGGTTCCCTTTGAACAAAGGCCGCGATCGCGTTGGTCACCTCCCCGAGGGACGCTGTTCGTGTCTCGCGCTCTTCGGGTTGGTCGTAGACCCTCGCGATTTCATCAACGTAGCGGGTCCTCGTGATCAGCCTTTCGACCGCCGATGGTGTCAAGCCAGAGGCGAGATCGCCGCGGATTTCATCCGCGATGATCCGTAGTTCGTCGATGCCACGGCGTGCCGAAATCGGCAAATCCTGAATTGCCGAAGGGTCGTTCATGACCCGCCAAACCGATTCCCCCCTCGCTACCGCTCGGGCAACGAGCAATTTCATTGTCTGCGTTCCCAAACCTCGCGGTGGTGTGTTGGCGATCCTCAATAGGGAGATCTCATCATCGCTCTGGTCGATCCATTTGAGGTACGCAAGGATGTCGCGAACTTCGCGTCGGTCGAAAAATGATTGGCTTCCCATCAACACGTAGGGAATCTTTCGTTTTCGCAGTTCCATCTCGAACAACCGCGGCTGTTCATTGGTGCGAAAGAGAATGGCGATGTCGCGTGGTTGACGATGGTCGTGATCGATGTGACGAAGGATCTCATCGACGACGACCTTCGACTCTTCCGCTTCGTCCTTGAGCTGAAGGATTCGCGGACGTGGGCCGTCTGGACGGTGCGGCCGGAGTGTTTTCCCGTAGCGGTCCGAGTTGTACGCGATCAACGTGTTGGCCATTTGGAGAATCGCGCCGGTGCTACGGTAATTTGCATCGAGCTGTACCACCTTGGCGTCCGGCCAGTCCTCGCGAAAGTTGAGGATATGGCGCACGTCCGCGCCCCTCCAACCGTAGATCGATTGATCGTCATCGCCGACGACACAGAGATTGCGGTGTCCCTTGGCCAACGAACGAATGATGCGATACTGGCTGCCGTTGGTATCTTGGTACTCATCAACCAGGACATGTTCAAACCGGCTCGCTTCGGCTTCGAGAATATCGCGGTGAAGCGTCAGCAACGTCTCGGTGTTGAGCAACAAATCGTCAAAATCCATTGCCCCTCGAACGCGGAGGCCATCCTGGTAGCGGCGGTAGGCCGAAGCCGCGAGATGTTCTTTGTCGGTGCGGGCGGCACCCGAGGCCTCGGCGGGTTGGATCGACGCATTTTTCCATCCGCCGATGATCGCGAGCAGGTCATTGGGATTGAGCGCCGTGCCCGGCAGACGGAGGTCCCGTAGGACGGCACGAGCAAGCGATTCCTGGTCGCTTCGATCGTAGATGGTGAATGCATTGGGATAACCGAGCGCCTTGGCGTGTCGCCGGAGAATTCCGACGCACTGCGAGTGAAAGGTTCCGATGGAAGGTCGCGGCGTTTCGGAGCCTCCGGCCTTGGTTGGTTTGGAGCGAACCTGGCCGATCAATTGGCCGATTCGCTCGCGCATTTCACCGGCCGCCTTGTTGGTGAAGGTGACCGCCAAAATTCGGTCGGGCTTCGTCCCGTGGCGGATCAGATTGGCGATCCGAAAGGTGACCACCCGTGTTTTCCCAGTCCCCGCACCCGCGAGCACCAGGAGGGGACCGGCAAGCGTGTTCACCGCGTCTCTCTGCGCGGGATTGAGGCCATCGTGCCCCGATGCCGCGGTCGACGGCGTTCGTTGATAAGGTGTCCCTGATTCCTGGCGTCCGTGCGACATGATCCTCGAAGTTTACCTCGCGTTCGTGCAATCACCAACAAGCCGTGAACTCCGCCGAGGACTGGCGGGGAATCTCCCCGGGTGGCAGCAGGTTGATTTCCTGCTACCGTCAAACGGTCGATTGACCGCCTACCGTGCGAGAGAACTCCGTCTGGATGTCCACGCAGTGGTTACTCCCATCTTCTTTACGAATCCTCGTTCATGAATGCATCGAGCGGACGTTTCTGGCGCCTTTGCCGCAAGGAACTACGAGAAACGCTTCGCGACCGCCGCACGATCATTACGCTCGTTCTGATGCCACTGCTGCTCTACCCGCTGCTGAGCATGACGTTGCAGCGGTTCTTACTGGCCACTCGCCTGGGCGATGATCCGAGCTATTTGATCGCCGTCGCGACCGAGTCGGAAGGTCGGTTGATTCGGACATTGATCGAGGACCCGCGAAGCCTGCCTCCCAGAGAAATTCTCGCCGCCAGTGACGGGGAATTGGCGAAGTTCGACATTGTGGGCCACGACGACATGACCCCACGCGAGGCGCTGGAGCGGAAACTCGTCGATTTGGTGATCGAGGTCGTCGAAGGAACTCCGGCAACGCTCGAGATCATCGCGCTCAATGGGGCCGCTGGCAGCATCGGTGCTCGTCGGATCCTCGTCGAACGGTTGCAGTGGTTGCGGTTGGCTGAGGCCGAGGCGTTGGTGGGACAGATGCGGGGAGAACCCTTGATGCCGAGGTTGATCATCGAATCACGAACGGTGGGTGAGGATACCTCGTCCTCACTGTTGGCGACCGTCATTCCTTTGGTTCTCGTCCTGATGACGATCACCGGGGCGGTTTATCCGGCGATCGATCTGACGGCAGGCGAGCGAGAGCGGGGGACGATTGAGGCGCTGATTGCGTCTCCCGTATCGCGAGTGCACGTTTTGGTTGCCAAGTACGTCGCCGTGGTCACGGTCGCGCTGCTGACGGCCATGGTCAACCTAATGGCGATGTTTGTCACGCTTTGGGCAGGCGGATTGCTGCCCCTTTTGACCGGTGACGAGGCAGGCTTTCCGATCGGTGTTTGGTTCCAGATTCTCGCACTACTTGTTTTGTTTAGCGGATTCTTCTCAGCGGTCTTGCTTTCGCTCACGAGCTTCGCGCGGTCATTCAAGGAGGCCCAGGCCTACCTGATTCCGCTCATGCTGCTGGCGCTCACGCCTGGCGTTTTTTCGCTGATGCCAGGGGTCGGCCTCAGCGGGATGTTGGCGATCGTGCCTCTCGTGAATATCGTGCTTTTGGCGAGAGACCTGTTGGCCGGAAGTGTGTCGGCAATCCCTGCGACCGCCGCCGTCGCGTC
>JBGTCJ010000602.1:0-3486 GCA_041748895.1 Pirellulaceae bacterium | reverse complement strand
GATCGGACGTCGACACCGCGTCAGGTTCCGTTTGATCCAGACGTTCGCCCTCTGTCCTAGCTCGATGTTCCACTGCCCAGCGATCCACGGCTAGCACAAGCAGCACGCCGATGGGTACCGTAGCAATCAACCAAAAAGCCTGCAGGACTGTCGCCAGAGCCCATCCCTCGCTGATCGTAAATGAGGCCGCCGCGTGCCACGGTCTCGCAAGTGTTTGGATCGAAGGACTGGCTGCGGTCTGCCCGATCGCGACAAACCCGGCCCGCAACCACTCCAGCGGATGCGATCTTCCGGCGGCAGCCGATAGAGAGAACGAGAGCCACTGGGCGATGACCGCGCCAGCCGCGACGGTGACCACGATTCGCATTTCGCGGCGACCGACGGGCGATAGCGCCCAGACCAAGCGGTCAGCGATTAGGCGGACCAGTTCGAGCAACACCATCGCCGTGAGAATACCTGCCAGAAGCCGAACCGGTGACGATACATCACGAAGCAGTACGATCGAGATCAACGTCGCTTTGATGACCGAAGACAGTGCGATCTCGGTCAGGTGATAAACGACGACCGTGGCGCGAGTCACTGGAGCTGACGTGATCCAAAGCTGCTCGGCGGGTGTTAGTCCTAGGTCCGTATCGGCCAAAGTATCGGGATTCTGCCAGGCGGCGCGGACGAAGTGGAAAAGTGCGTAGATCGCCATTCCGCCGCTGAGCCAAAGCGTGATCTGCCCCGGGTCACTTGGCGGTCGAGTCAGCACGACCAAGACACCATTGGCGACGTAAAGCGCGAGGAAAAAAGTCGCGGCAATTGTGGCGGCGAGTCGCTGTGGTGAAAACAGACGTCCGCTGAGGCGGCGAAATCGCGCCCAGGAGCGATGCACGATCACTCGCGCCAAACCGATGATCGGCGAAGTCTGCGGTTCGAACGATATGGTTTCGGCCCCTATCACCGCGCGCCCTTTCAGACCATCCATCGCGTCACCGAACCGGGCGGATCCGCCAGTGTCGGCACCAATACCGACGTGGGCGATGTGCGATGCCGAGTGGTCTCGGCAAAGTAGGCGTCCTCGAGGGTTCGTGCATGAGGATGCCGACACCTGAGTTCGCTTGCAGTCCCAAAGAATGCGACTTCACCCTGCTGCATGACCAAAACGTGGCTGCAGATGTCTTCAATCATTGCCAGGAGATGGCTGCTAAGGATCACAGCGCCGCCCGTCGAAGCGCGCTCTCGAAGCGTCGCTAGAAGGGTTCGGATTCCAGGTGGATCGAGCCCGGTAAGTGGTTCGTCCAAAAGCACAACGCGCGGATCGTAGAGGTAGCAACAACAAACGGCGAGCTTCTGTCGCATTCCGCGAGACAGCGCCGTTGCCGACTCGTTCGCTTTGGCCGTCAACTCGAAGCGTGCGAGCAGTTCGTTTGCGGCCTCACGGTGATTGGGCACACGGTAAAGCCCGGCGATCAACTCGAGGTGCTGCGATACGGTCAGATCGTCAAATAGCGGTGGGTCATCGGGAACGAATGCCAACCGCCGACGGACCTCCATCGCTTGCCGCGAGACGTCAAACCCATCGACGCTCAAACGCCCGCGGCTGGCCGCGATCAAACCCGCCAGGCAACGCATCGTCGTCGTCTTGCCCGCGCCGTTGGGTCCGACCATGCCGCAAATCGAACCCGCCGGCAAGCAAAACGAAACCCCCCGCAGGGCGCGGTGGTCGCCGTAAAGCTTGTGAAGATCGTCGACTTCGATCACGAAACGGCACCTGGGTTCGGCTGCGACCAACGGCGGAGAGCGAACGTTCGTGAAACCGTACCCCGTGAAACAAGGCTGTGTCGGGGAAAAAGGAGCAGCGACCTGCGCTTGCGGTCCAACGCGATCGGTGCAATCGCGACAACCTGATCCACGGCCCCCGCGCGGCGCGGTCATCGTGCTTATAATCGCATTGCCGCATCCGGCCCCCGCGCAACGTGCAGTTGGCTGATCCCCACCATCCCCGCGATGGCGACCGCATCTGCCCCGTCAACGGCATCGCATCATTGCGATTGTTTTCTTTTCAGGAGCTCATCGATGAACCGTACACGCCTTTTGATCGCTTCGATGTTGGTTTGCGTTTCCAACGTGGCCCTCGAGGCCGCCGAATCGCGACCGAATGTCATTTTGATCATGGTGGATGACTTCGGTTTCGAATGCGTCACCGCCAATGGGGGCGAGTCGTACCAAACGCCCATACTCGACCGCATGGCAAGCGAGGGAATGCGATTCACGCAGTGCCACGTCCAACCGCTCTGCACCCCCACTCGAGTGCAGCTGATGACCGGCCTTTACAACGTCCGGAACTACCTTCAGTTCGGCGTGCTGCCCAGGAGCGAAACGACGTTTGGAAACCTGTTTCGCGATGCGGGGTACGCAACCGCAATCTGCGGAAAATGGCAGCTGGGCCACGACGCCGATCTCCCAGCACACTTCGGCTTCGACGAATCATACCTCTGGCAACACACGCGACGTCCACCGCGCTACGCCAACCCCGGGCTCGAACACAACGCGAAGCAGATCGATTTTGGCTCGGGCGAGTACGGCCCGCAGTTGGTCAACGATTTCGCCGTCGACTTCATCACGCGAAACCACGAGCGACCGTTTTTACTCTACTACCCGATGATTTTGACGCATGACCCTTTCCAACCGACACCCGACAGCCCCAATTGGGATCCCAAAGCGGGCGTCTCGGATCAGAAAGATGTCAAGCACTTCGCGGACATGACGAAGTTCGCGGACAAGATGGTCGGCCGTGTCCTCTCAACGCTCGACGATCTGAAGATTCGCGACAACACGCTCGTGCTAGTCATCGGTGACAACGGTACGCACAAAACGATCACCAGCCGCTTCCGCGGCGCCGACTATCAGGGTGCCAAAGGCTCGACGACGGCGGGGGGAACTCACGTCCCGATGATTGCCAGTTGGCCGGGGACCCTGGAGTCCGGGCGGGTCTGCGATGATCTCATCAGCAGCGCCGACTTCCTGCCAACAATCTGCGAGGCGGCGGGTATTCAGGTTTCGATTCCCACCGACGGGGTGAGTTTCCTTCCACAGCTTCGCGGCGAATCGGGCAACCCGCGATCTTGGCTCTACTGTTGGTACTCTCCAAGGCAACAACTGAACCTCTCGGTCCAAGAGTTCGCCTTCGATCATCGCCACAAGCTGTATGCCGATGGGACGCTGTATCGAATCGATACCGATCGCATGGAGACGTCTCCGATCGATCCCCAGTCGAGTCCCGATGCGATCGCCGCCACTGCCAAGCTACGCGGGGTCTTGGATCTATTCGCTAACGCTCGACCGGCCCGCCTTGACTCAGAGTTCAAGGCTTCACGCGGGGATGAGGCAAACAGCCCGCGGCGTCAACGTCGCGCCGATGGCAATCCGGCGCGTCGCGGCCAAACTAGCGCTGTCCCGGTCGACCGCTAGGTCGAAGAGCACCCATCGAAATAAACTCTG
>JBGTCJ010000601.1:0-3803 GCA_041748895.1 Pirellulaceae bacterium | reverse complement strand
CCGGAGTTTGCGGCATTGGTCAAACGCATGATGGCCAAGAGACCCGATCAGCGACCACCATCAATGTGGGAGTTTTTAAAAGAATATCGCACGGTCACGGTATTTAAGAAACGACCCAAGCCGCCAGAGGTCAGTGTATTTGATAACCTTCCAGGTATCAAAAGCTCAGAAGATATGTTTAAGCGATAGGCTTTTAAGGATTTAAATGATGAATGCCGGACTCGGCCTCGATTTTGAAAGGCACGTGACGGAGGTCGAGCACCAGATTGCGGCCCTTGAGCGTCTGACGCAGCGATCCGATGAGGATGATGCGCGGTTGCGAGATTTAAGGTTCCAGCGTGTCGAGATGTTGAGGGAAATCTATTCGATGCTATCGCCATGGCAGACGGTCCAAGTCGCCAGGCATAAGAATCGCCCCTACACCCGAGACTATCTCCATCTGGCATTCGAGGAGTTCGTCGAGCTACACGGCGACAAGTTTTTCGGCGATGATCGCGCGATGCTCGCCGGGTTCGCCAAGCTCGATCGGTTCAAAGTGATGGTGATCGGTCACCAGAAAGGACGCACCTACAAGGAACGGGCCGCATGCCATTTCGGTTGTGCCCACCCCGAAGGCTACCGCAAAGCGATGCTCAAAATGCGGATGGCCGAGAAGTACGGACTTCCCTTGATCTGCTTCATCGACACACCCGGCGCCTATCCTGGCGTCGGTGCCGAAGAACGCGGCCAAGCGCAGGTGATCGCCGAAAGCATGTTCATGATGAGCCGCTTGCGAACTCCGATCATTTGCGTGGTGATTGGAGAAGGCGGGTCAGGCGGCGCATTGGGAATCGGTGTCGGTGACCGAGTCGCGATGCTCGAGAATTCTTACTACAGCGTGATCAGCCCCGAAGGCTGCGCCGGAATTCTCTGGAAAGGGGCGCAGCACGCTCCCAAGGCTGCCGAGGCGCTTCGATTCACCGCCAAGGATCTTTCGGGCTTGGGTGTCGTCGATCACGTGATCGCCGAACCGCTGGGCGGCGCCCATCGGGATCACCACCAAATGGCCACGCGGCTCAAAACTTATCTCTCCAAGACGCTCGCCGAGCTCGAATGCATTCCGCTCGAGCGGCTGATCGATGACCGCTACGAAAAGTTTCGGCGGATGGGCGTGTTCGTTGACGAGTCGCTATGCGTCTGATCGCCGTCGTTTGGGCGGCACCGATGCAGGTCAGGGCGGCTGTTTTGGGCGTTCACCAACGTCCGATAATGCCCCTTATGTTGTATTGATGCCCCTGTTTTTACGGGCTTTTACGCGATCGGCGTTTTGCTCGATCGCCGCCGTCTCTAGACCCCGCCCGTAGCTCACCGCTGCCACCAGGTGGCTCACCGCTGCGAACCCGAGTAGGCGCTCGGCCACAGTCGCTCGGCCTGCTGCGGCGGCAGTGTTTGCGGCCCGTTCCATGGCGTCGACTGCGGCAATGGCGTGCCGCGCGGCGAGGGCGTGCCCGGTGGCGATGGCATGCCCTGAGGTAGGAAGGCCTCCGCCTGCGTCGCCACACCTTCGGTCACATCGCGCGCCCAAGCTCGCAGGCCTTCGTCCTGCGGCTGACTGCTTGCGTCAAACGACCGCTCAAACTTTTCCAGGTACGGTCCGACGACTTGATGGATTTCGGGTGGGATCACCGATTCGCTTTGATCGAGCACCTTCGCGATGTAGCGACCGCTGCTGGATGCCACGATGGCCGAACGCGTTTTCGGACCGAGCAGCGTCACGGCGAACAGCGTTACCAAGATGCAGTACAAGCAACCCTTGGCAAGACCAAAGATCGCGCCGACCTGACGGTCAAACTCCTTGAGCTTGAGGCGGTCGATCGTCTGGCTGATCATTCGGAATGCCATCCAAATGACGAGCGAGGTGCCGATGTAAAGAATCAACATCGCGAGAAACCGGTTCCAAGGCGCTTCGGCCTGAATCGATAGGCTGAGCGGTTCTCGAAAGCGATACGCGACGATGTAGCTTGCCACGATCGATCCGATCGAAGCCAATTGCCACGCGAATCCCTTGACCGCGCCGAACATCATCGCCCCAAGCAGGATGACAAGCATCAGGATGTCGTACTTTTCCAACTCGGTTCGCCTCCATGCGATTGGGCGG
Source organism: Pirellulaceae bacterium (assembly GCA_041748895.1). Classification (GTDB taxonomy): domain Bacteria; phylum Planctomycetota; class Planctomycetia; order Pirellulales; family Pirellulaceae; genus UBA6163. The sequence goes on along the minus strand of JBGTCJ010000601.1, from coordinate 1,666 downwards.
GGTCATTTGCGAGACTCAGCGGGCAGGGCGGAACTCTAGCAAACCGGGTCCGGCGATCGAAGATCAATCTTGGCTCCCCTCGCATGCGATTGCGGAGTCCTCTGGCAGTCGATCGCCGAAATGGCGTATACCCCCTGGGTTGAGCTTCCATCTCAGCCTTCGATTCATGGCAAAATCGCTGATCATCCCGTGGCCGATTTCAAGACACACATCACCGGTAGCACGATGGTCGGGGCCGCTTTCGGCTACTGGGGGACCTTTCATCAGGGGATGTCGATCGAAAGCGGTTTGCTCGCGGCGGGACTCTGTTCGGTCGCCGGCATGCTACCGGATCTCGATAGCGAATCGGGTATTCCGCTGCGCGAGACGAGCATGTTCGCGGCGGCCGTGGTCCCGATGCTGATGATCGATCGGTTTCGCGATCTGGGGCTGACGCACGAAGCGATGGCGCTGGCCGCGATGTTGATCTACATCACGATCCGCTTCGTGGTCGTTGAAGTGTTCAAGCGGTACACGGTGCACCGGGGGATGTGGCATAGCATCCCCGCGGCCGCATCGGTCGGGCTGCTCGCCTATTTGGTGATGCCCTGCCCCGCCCAAAGTATCCGCGTTTACAAGACCGCCGCTGTGGTGCTCGGTTTCATGGTGCACTTGATCCTCGATGAAATCTGGAGCATCGATTTTCGTGGCGGTCGCTGGCGGCTTAAAAAATCATTTGGAACCGCGCTCAAATTCTGGGGCAAAGATTGGGGCGCCAACTTTACCGTCTACATGAAGCTGATGATCCTGATGCAATTGGCGTGGGGTGATTCCGATCTGCACCAGCGAATTCGCGAACGTGACCGGTGGCAGATGCCTTACGTCGCGACACCGCCTGACGAGCCGCCACCGTGGCGACAATGGATCGGCCGCCGCTGACGATCGGTCGCTCTCACAGCTCGTGCGAGTCGAGAATGATCGTTACCGGCCCGTCGTTGATCAGCGACACTTGCATGTCAGCGGCGAAGATTCCCGTTTGCGTCGGCACCCCTCGACGAACCGTCTCGCTTGCCACGCGGGCACACAAATGTTCGGCGAGTGCCGGTGCCGCAGCGGCGGTGAATGCCGGTCGGCGGCCACGTCGGCAGTCGGCGTACAACGTGAACTGGCTGATCCACAACACGCTGCCGCCCACGTCGATGAGGCAGCGGTTCATCTTCCCCGCTTCATCGGCGAAGATCCGCAGTCCCAAAACCTTGTCGACCATTCGATCGGCCACCGCTTCGGTATCGCCCTGCCCTACCCCGATCAAGATCAACAATCCCGAGCCGATTTGACCGACGACGTCGCCGTCGACCGTGACGGCGGCTTCTCGCACACGTTGTAGAATGAGTTTCACGGGCGGCGGAACTTCGCTTGGGGAGAATGCTCGAGTTCCCGGAATCTTACAATATCGCCATATGCCGTATCTATTTACTTGTCCTCATTGTCAAACCAAGACGTTGGTCGAAGAACGCTACAGTGGCCAGCGCGGCCGGTGTGTGACTTGCAATGGCCAGATCGTGCTGCCCGCATTCGCGCCCTCCGCCGACGGCACCCAACCGGGCTCCCCGGCCGCTTTGATTCCGGCGACCACTCCCCTGCCCCGCCGCTTTTCGCCGGTCCTGCGTCGAACCCTCGCCGCGAT
>JBGTCJ010000600.1:0-5129 GCA_041748895.1 Pirellulaceae bacterium | reverse complement strand
GTGATTCGTCGCCTTCACCCTCCCGCGTGCGGGAGGGTCGAGCGACAGCGAGGGGAGGGCTCCGCCTTCACCCTCCGACGCGCCCCCGCCCCGGAAGCTCGCCAGCTCACTTCCAACCGCCCCAGGGAGGGTAAAAAGGCCGGATGCGTGATTCGTCGATTTCACCCGCCCGCGTGCGGGAGGGTGAAAAGCAGACAGCAAAAGAGATCTGACCACCTGCTCAGCGGGAGACCGTGATCGGCCGCGACGGCGGGAAGTCTCCTCGTCTACCCGCGCGAACCGACGATCAGAAACGTCGGGTTGAGCGCCTCGAATCGGAGCCGGTCGAGTTGGTACTGGCCTCGGGCGATGTTGATCATCCGCACGTCGTTCTTCAGTCCCGATTCCTCGATCGCCCGCTGGACCTCGACTAGGCTCTCGGGCGATGACACGTTGACGACAATCCGGCCACCTTCACGGAGCCTTTTGATCGCCTCGCGGACCAGCATCGGGACGATCCGCCCGGTTCCGCCGACGAAGATCGCATCGGGATCGGGTAACTCCCGCCAAGCGGCCGGCGCTTCGCCATGGATCGGGATCAATGACGGGCAATCAAAGGTCTCGGCGTTCTCGACCATCAATGCGTAATCCTCGGCATCCATCTCGATCCCATACACCTTCCCCTGCGTCGCGATTCGCGCTGCCTCGATCGCGATCGATCCGCTACCCGCACCCACATCCCAAACCACGCTCTTGGCCGTGAGATCCAGTTCCGCCAGCGCGATGCAGCGAACTTCGCTCGGCGTCAGCAACCCACGTTTGGGTCGTGACTGCAAGAACGCATCGTCCGGGTTACCAAACAATCGTGCCGACTCGCTGTCGAGCGGGCGATCGGCCTTCCCCCGCTGGCGGATCAAAACCATCACGTTCAGCGGACCGAACGTCTCACCCGCGATCATCTTGAGGGTGCCCTGCGTGACGACTTCGTCGGGCGTGCCAAGGTTCTCGCAAACGTAGGCCGTGAAGTAGTCGATTCGGCGATCCAACAGCGCCGAGGCGACCACCGACGGCGAGATCGATTCGGTCGTAAACAGCCCCACCCGCTCGGCGGTGCGGATTCCATCGACGACTCGGTCGAGCGGCTGCGTCGCCAGGTTCGAAAGGTAGGCGTCGTCCCAACTCTCCTTCACCCGCGCGAACGCCAACTGCATGCTGCTGACGTGCGGAACGACTTCGAATCGTTCTTTGCCTAATTTCTCGGTGAGAAAGCGGGCGATTCCATAAAACAGCGGGTCGCCGCCAGCCAACAACACCAGCCGACGGTCGCCGTGCTTCCCGATCGTTTCCAGAAGGTCCCCCAGATCGCTGCCGACCAGCACACGCTGCGTATTGGGTGCGATCACGCTCCCCAAACGGTCCAGCAGCGAACGATTCCCACCGATCACATCGGCGGCCTCGAGCAGGGTCCGCGCGTGTCGGGTCAATCCGTCGGGACCATCGTCCCCGATGCCAACGATGTGGATACGTGCGGTCGTTGCGGTCATCTCGATCACTTGGAGGCGGAAGGCTTGCGGAACGGCGAAAGAACAAGCATCGCGGGGACAAGCCTGTCAAACGACACCCGCCGCCCGATTCTAACGCCAAACAGAGGGCCCGAAGCGGCGCGGCGAGCCAACGGCGGTGGTGTGGCAAGCCCAGCCCGCGTAGCCTAGCGAGCGATCGGTGCCCGCGCCGATCCGCCACCGCTGTCGGAAACCCTACGAGAACAGAATGACTCAAGAGATCGATCTCAAACAATTCGAATGGCAGATCGTGACCCGCCCGATGGAGATTGGCGATTACGAAGCGATCGTCGCGATGCAGCAGCGGTGCTTCGGCAACATGGCGACGTGGAAACGCGAACAGATCGAAAGCCAGTTGCGGATCTTTCCCGAGGGACAGCTCGTGATCGAGTGCGACGGAAAGCTCGCCGCCAGCAGCAGCAGCCTGATCGTGTCCGACGACGACCAACTCGAATGGCACAACTACTGGGCCGTCAGCGATCAGGGATACATCCGCACGCACGACCCCAAGGGCGACGTGCTGTATGGGATCGAAATCATGGTCGACCCCGAGTTCCGCGGGATGCGTTTGTCACAGCGTCTCTACGAGGCGCGTAAGGAAATCTGCCGCCAAAAAAACCTTCGCGGCATCATCATCGGCGGACGGCTTCCGGGCTATCACGAACATGCCAAAGACATGACCGCCCGCGAGTACGTCGACGCCGTCATGAACAAGTCGCTTTACGACCCCGTGCTCACCGCGCAAGCCGCCAACGGTTTCATCCTCGAGGGGTTGATCGCGAACTATCTCGCGAGCGATGTCGAGAGTTGCGGCTACGCGACCTACCTGCGCTGGAACAACCTCGACTACCTCAACAGCGCCCGACGCAAGCGGTTTCGGCGGAGCGTGCAGCAGGTGCGGATCGCGGTCGTGCAGTACCAAATGCGAAGGGTCGACAGCTTCGATGAGTTCGCCAAGCAGGCGAGCTATTTCGCCGACGTCGCGAGCGATTACAAGAGCGATTTCCTACTCTTCCCCGAGCTGTTCACGACCCAACTGCTTTCGTTGATTCCGCCCCAACGACCGGGGCCGGCGGCGCGCGCCCTGGCGGCCTACACGCCGCAGTTTCTCGAACTGTTCACCGAACTGGCCGTCAAACACGACACCAACATTATCGGCGGATCGCAGTTCGTGGTCGAAGACGATCTGCTCTACAACATCGCTTTCCTCTTCCGACGCGACGGCAGCATCGGCAAACAGTACAAGATTCACGTGACCCCTAGCGAACGGCGGTGGTGGGGTGTGACCGGCGGCGACACGCTCGAGGTGCTCGATACCGACTGCGGACCGATCTCGATCCAAATTTGTTACGACAGCGAATTCCCCGAATTGACTCGGATGGCCGTCGATCGCGGTGCGAATATCATCTTCGTCCCCTACAACACCGATACCCGAAACGGGCACCTCCGCGTTCGCACCTGCGCCCACGCCCGCTGCATCGAGAATCACGTCTACGTGGCAATCGCCGGCTGCACCGGAAACCTGCCGTTTGTTGACAACGCCGATATCCACTACGCCCAGTCGGCGATCCTCACTCCCTGCGATGTGATGTTCGCCCGCGACGGCATCGGCGCCGAAGCCAACGCCAATATCGAAACCGTGATCATGCACGACGTCGATCTGGAAATGCTCCGCCGGCATCGCCAAAACGGAACCGTGCAAAACTGGAACGATCGCCGCGTCGATCTCTACCGAGTGCACTACAAGGTCGGCAACGGCGAGCGCTCGGTCTGAACGCCCCCGTCTCGCAGCAAACGCACGTCTCGCGGCACGCCCGGGCCTCACCGTGTGCTGCAGGTCTCAGGGTGCATGACCGGGTTTGTTAGGTTCCTTCGAGTTTGGTCTTGCGGCGGCGATGGCGGAATCCGTCGTTTTTGGTGCCGCGGCGATTCCAGAATGCCACTCGGTCGTGGGTTTCGCTCAAGTCATCGGCTTTGAGTTGCAGCAGCGGTTCCAGTGAATCGTCCCGCCAGAACTTTTCGGTTCCCTTGATCCGCTTGTTGATTTGCTTTTGCGTCGATTCCACCGGCGAAGTCGTGATCGGAAGGCCCGCCCGACGGTACTGAGCGTACTTCATCCGCTCGGCGTTGTTGCTCAGGTACGTAATCGCTCGGCTGATCGCTTCGGGGACGTTTTCCTGATCCGAAGCGATCTGCCCCAGAGCTTCGATGACGCTCCGGACATCTCCGGCCCACACGCACTCGAGCCAATCCTGATACAACGTCCAGCCCTCCTCGATCCGCCCACGCGACGCGATCGCCGCGGCGTAAACGTAGCTCAACGCATGCATCAAATCCGTGATCGGTGTGTAGTGCGAAAAGTGCGTCGACCATAGCGACCAGTTCACTTTCAAACCGTCGCCCATGAAGGCTTTGGACTTGGCCTTGTTGAACCCTCGCGCGAACGCTTCACCGGCTAACGCAAGACCCAAGTGATCGTAACCGCGGCGAGTCGCGACGATCGTTTTTACCAAGGGATCACCGCCGCTCCAGCGAGGTGTCCGTGAGGACTTCTGGGTTGCGTCGGGCTCGGCTTTCGTCTCGCCAGTGGTCTCCCGACAATCGCTTCGCTGGCCCGCTGGCGACTGCGATTGTTCTTGTTCAGAACTGCCCGTTGGAAAGTGCTGGCGGTGAATTTCGTTGAGTTTGGGAACCACCCAGAGAGGATCCTTCAAGCATTCAGGCACGGCGGGGGTTGGGTCGTCGCCGGCAGGCTTTCCCTGATAAGTTTGAAGCACACCGGTCTGACTTTCTCGCCACCAACGATGCTTCTTACCCTCAGGTTTTTCATCGCCCCAGCAGTCATCTCGCACCTGAACTCGACCGCCATCACACTGAATCACGGCCACGCGACCTTCCCAACCATTGGCCGGTGCGCCGTTGCTCTGGCCGTGCTGTTGATCGGGAATGCTGGCGGAAGTGTAAGCGTCGATGCGTTCTTGCTGTTCGTCGATTCGCTCGTTGCCAGTACGAATTGCGATGCGTTGGCACTGCTTGGCCGAGACCTTCAGTTCGGCCAAGTCTTCCAAGTTACGACTGGCGGCGGCGTAAGAAGAATCGCGAGCCACCGCGATGCTGATTTTGCGAAGCACCGCGGGTGTGTGCAGATGATCGACATCACACTGAAGAGTTCTCATCTGAGGGAAAAAAATCGAGGCGGCAAGCCTCGCAGTGCAACACTTTGGTCTTGAAATTCACTTTGCCGCGTCTGCTTTGGAGCGAGCGATGCTGGGCCGGCTTGTCGTGCATCGCGCCGCCGCATTTCGGACAAGCGGTTACCGCAGGAGCTTGCTGGCCCTGCTTGGCGAGGAGTTCATCCATCACCAATCGAGTGACCCGATCGACCTGTTCGATGGTCCGATCCTCGATCGTCATCAGATTGGCATTTGCCAAATCTTCCAGACCACCGTCCAGAACCAGCCGCTCGACGACGAGGCTGGCGATTTCTTCGGCCGTTGGTGTTGTCGGTGCCCGATCCATGGCGTTTCCCTGAAAAGTGTTCTCCAAAACCCCCAGCCATCCCGGCTGCACTCGCCAAATTGTAATTCC
>JBGTCJ010000599.1:0-5603 GCA_041748895.1 Pirellulaceae bacterium | reverse complement strand
GACTGGCGTTGCCCGCCCGGTCCGTGGCTTGAACGAGCAGGCGATACGACCCCGGGGGAACCGCCTCGGTTGGGACCGCGGCGGACCACGTGCCGCCAGGCGTCAGTGCCGCGTCGACCGGAGGCGGGGCGGTCGAAAACTCGGCCGTACCCGAAACCGCAAACCCGACCTTGACCGCAGCCACCCCAGACAACCCGCCGTCATCGGCGCTGACCGAAACTTCCAGTGGCGTCGACTCGGTGATCGACCGGCCGGGCAAAACGCGCACCGCGCCCACACGCGGTGCCTGCCCGTCGAGAATGACCTCGATCGGATCGCTCCAGATGTCTTGACCTCCGACACGCAGATGCCCGAGAAGATTGACGCGGCTGTTGGTCGCTGCCCCCGCCGGGACCATCAGGTCAAAGTCTTCAACGCGAGCCATCAACTGGAACGGCTCCGCCGGTTTACCCGCTACCAAGGCGATCGCGACTTGGCGATCGGAGCGTCGCTCGACGGGTGACTCATTGCGAAAGACACGGTCCCGGTTGGCGTCGATACCAATCAACAACGCGTCCCGCGGGTCGAGGAATGACCCCACCGGCGCGTCAACGGCTGCCTTGACAGCGATCGATTCGATCGGTGACGCGAATACCTGGCCAGCCTCGGGTGCCAACAATCGAATGCGACGGCGATCCACCCACTCTGCGACGTCGGGTTGATGGGTGAGCGGAAGAAACTGGAACAGGAATGCCCTCGGAAACGAGTCGACATCGATCTCAACGGTGATCAATCGATACTCATCGGCTGAAATGGCGGCAGTCAGTCGCAGCACCGGTTCTGACGTGGTCACGACGCCCGTCAACTGAATATCCAGCGGCCTTTTGGCCTGATTCGTGACTCGAGCGACGATCGGAATCCCCTCGGCCGGTACTGCCGTCATGTCCATGGCGCGAATTTCGATCGTCGCCCGCCCGAGCACCGCATCGTAGGAAACCGAGGAATTGACGTAGCGTCGAGGACGTTGCGGCAGAATCGGTACCCACTGTATTCGCGTCGTCTTCGTATCGGCTTCGCTCGTTAGCACCAACAAACCGTGTGTTACATCGACGGCCGCGGTCGCTTCGCCCGGTGCCCGCGAAGGCGCGGATGACTCGGAAGACGTGGACGCCTCGGAGGATGTGGACGCCTCTGGAGACGCGGGCGGCTCGGCACCTCCGGGCGGAGACGGAGTCGGCACGCCCAGCGGCAGGATGCTCACCGGCGAACCATCTGCGGGAAGGGACAACACTGTCGGCGCGACCAGCGGAGTCAGCGGGCCGATCCGCTCGAGCCACTGCTCGGCGAGCTCCGATGCCAATGCCGTGGTCGGCGGGGCGGCAGTGACGGCTCGCGTGGGTGCCACGATGGTGAGCGTGGCGTTTAACTCTCGACCAAGCGTATTCATGATCGACAATCGATACGGCGTACCACGATTGGGATAGGGTAGCAGCCGCGGACCCTCGCCCTCATCCGCCCACGCTCGTGCTGCCCCCTCGACCACCAATTGAACCGGTGATTGATCGGGCAATTCGATGGCGGATCGAAACCTCGACTGATAGTCCGAGGTAATCGCATGCATCACAAACCCGGTCTGCCGGCTGCGCTGGCTCACTCGGTTGAGGGATACGGTAAGCGTCCTTGACTCACCCGGAGCCAACTTCAAGGTCGCTGGCAGCTCCGCCAAGTCCGGGCGGGGTGAACCGCTCGCCGCGGCACGCAACCGCTTCGCGAGCTCCGAAGCATCTCTAATTTCAATGGCCACGTTGGCGTTCGTTGAGAGTGCTTCAGGTGACGGCGCGCCGCCGAAAGTCACGCCCTCGGCGGGAGCGGACGAATGTGCCGTTCGGGTCACGATTTGCAACCGATCGTCTTCCGCTTGTTCGGCCAATCGCGTCAAGTGGTCACTCAATTCCCGCTTGACGTACACACCGTTCATCGAGGGTACTTTCAGGAATCGGTCGTCGTAGTCGACCACGATCCAGATGTCGGTTATCTGACTGCCGCGGTTGATGACGGTCCAATCGGATGACACTGCCGCCTCATCCGGACCGAATGTGATCCCGGGTGATCCGATGAGTTCAACCGAGGAGGCTCGAAAGGGTTGTATGGGCGGCTGCAGAGTCTCCCGCTGAGCCAATTCGCGATAGGCCGCCAGCGCCGCATCGCGAGCTGCCGCTGGACGAATCTCACCTTCGTCGGTTGCGATTTGGCGCCGCTTCGTCAACCAAGCCAAGGGGTCGTAACGGGCCGCCGACGTGAGCCGATCGGCTATCTCGCTCGGTTCCAGCGGACGTGTGATCGCGTTTCCGAGAAGTCGTGACCAAAGCCGCAGTTGATGCAGCAGAACGAGGTTGTCCCGGCGGTTCTTGAGATCGCTCAAGTCTCGAGATCGCTCCAAGACGCCGGTCAGTCGCACCGACCACATGGGCTGATCCTCCTCGAGGGAAAACCGCAGTCGATCAAATTCCGAGAGGAACTCGTCAACTGTTGCGGTCTGTTCGAGCCAACCTGCCAGCTGCTCACGGACGGAGTTTGAAACGACGGAGGTTTCCTTGGGGACCAAAAAATCGGTGATCGAAAAAGCGGCCTGTTGCGAGCGGACCCAGTCGAGCGACTGGGTTCTCCAGTGGGTCATTCTTGCCGCTCGATCCGGGTCATCGAGCGTGCTGGTGGTCGGCCGATCGCGGTAGGACCTCGCGGCAAGTTGTTGCAGAGACGAGAAGTCTTGGTCTCGCAGGCTTGCCGTTTCGACCTCGGCCGCCGTGGAGATTAATTTGAGCCGATGGGCCGCAGGAACCCAGGGCGTTTGCAGCGCGAGCCGGATAAACCACGCATCGGAAGAACGCGAGTCACCGCGAACGAGTCGCTCGACCTGATCGCCGTTGGCGAAGGGGCGTATCGCTTCATGAAGTGAACGAAGGCGATCGACCGTACTCAAACTTTGCGACAAGCTCGTGCCGTTGCTAAACAGCAAGTCTCGGGCGATCGATAGCTGCTCCCACAAATCCTTGGGTTCCAATGCGGTGACAGCGTTTTGATCGGGGTGAAGCTGCACCTGGCGATGCCACGCAAGGAAATAGGGTGTCATCGACAGTAGGTCGTGAAATAGGCGACTTAGCTGACGGTTTGCATCTTCGAGCTCAAGTATGCGTTTGTAAATTTCGATGGCCTCGGCTAACCGGCCACCACTGGCCTCCATCCAATCCGCTTGCAGACGCTCGACGAACAGTCGCTCGCCCTCGCGAAGCAGACGGTCAGCTCGGAGCACCTCGGGTTGGAGCGAAACCGAAGATGCGACCGCTACGGCAGCACGCTCGGCAAGCCAGTGGGCTCGAAGAAGTTGTTGGAAGCGTGGCCACTGGCCCGCGGTCAGATCGGCGTACTGACCGATGGGCCATAGCTCCGTGATGTTGAAAAAATCGGCCTGCCAAGATTTTTCATGCCACTCGCGAAACGCCGCTTCGGATCCGGATTGAATGATCCTTTCGTATTGATCCAATGCGGCGCGGGTCGGTTCATCGAATCGACGCGTGATGTCGCCAAAAGCAGATAACAGAGCCAGTGATTGAAGGCCTTCCGTCACAGGAAATCCTGGTCGACGATCGAGGAACTCGCTCAGCAAGAACGCTCGACCGGTGCGAGATTGGGCTCCGTCGACCTGCGGACTCAGCAGGTTCTCCATGGGAAGCAACTGGTCGTCAAGTGTTTCTCGTAGCTTCCCAACGTCGAACGTCCATCCCGCCCGAATCGACCTATCGATCGTCAGCAATAGATCTTGATACTCCGCCCACAGATCCGGCGCGTAATCGATCGGGCGCGGAAGGGAACCCACCGGCTTCAGCAATTCATCGTGGATCGTCCAGGCACGTCCCAGGCGTTCCACCAACTCCGGCTGATCCAGCGGGTTGATGGGATCGCTGGCCGGCAACATTCGAGGGTCTGTGGAATCGCGAACCACTGAGCTCCATTGGAGGTTTTCGATCGGTTCCCGCATTTCCGCGATCGCCTGTCGAAGGTCCCGCTCGTGGTCCACATCGGATAAAGAAAGGGCTGAGACGACCGGGACCTGGGCGTCGGCGATCTTTGCGGTCCCACCACCCCAGAAAATTTGGGGCGTTTGGATGGCGTGTCCACCCGTGGCCCAAGTCGACCAACTCTTGACCCCACGTCGCACATACCAAAGCAGTTCTGCGATCGATACCACACGATCGTTGTCCAGGTCGGCATCACCCTTGAGGCCACGGGCCACGAAGTAGCCAAAAATCGTTCGTCGAAGGGCCAGCGACTCGTGAGTGCTCTCCAGCGGCGAGTGAGAGGTGAATATCCAAATCGAGGGATCACCCGTGGCTCGCACCGAATCGGCCAACCGCGACAGCAAGGTATCGGGCAATAGCAAGCCATCAGTCGGCACCAGTGAGGTCGTGGTGTCCAGGATCAACAGCTTCGTTGTGCCCGACATGCGGCGAAGGCCATCGACGATCGAATCGACAGCCACGTCACGCTGCCCGTCCGATCCTCCCGCGGGCCGAAGCATCATCCCCTCTGGGCCATGCACCTCGTGCCCTGAGAGGTAGACCAAAACGGCGTCATGGCTGCCTACAGCCGGCATCGATGTCGAGCCAGATTCGGTGTCACTGCCAGCGGTAGATGGCGTCCATGTCGCAATGTCCGTGGGAGTCAGCAGCGCGATCGGCGGCGGTTCATTTGCGCTTCGAACCAAAGCGGAACGCAGAGGCATCAGCCGGGCATACTGCTCCAACGCGAATGGGGGAGGCGGCGATTTCGCAGCGTCGCCATGGGCAACCGCGAAGAAGAAGTGCGTGTTGGGATGCCGAAACGGCGTCAATACTGATCGTACGAAAAGTCCAACGAGCAACAACAGAGCGAGCAAGACCACGAGCTTTCTGAGCCCTCGTCGACGCGATCCTCCGCGATGCCGGTTTTCTCGCCAACCTTGGCTATGCGTCATGACAAGGATCCCCAATCAAGCGTCATGGCGTTCCCACGAGATCGACTCGACCTCTGCGGCGCGTTCGACGAACTTTTGATAACGCAAGGCCATCTCGGGTTTAGGAAATTCATACAGAAGTACCGTTAGCGATGCGGCAACGGCGCGGCTGGCCAGCGTATCATCCGGCGGAACCGGTTCGACGCCGGCAGGTGCGAGGCTATCGCCGCTCCAAAACACCGCTGCGGCCAACCAACCGCCGGCGCCGTTGTACTTGGTCGCCTTCGCCGCGGATTCGGCCTTTCGACAAAGGGACTCATCAGGTCGGTCGACCCACTGCTTGGCAACGCTCAAAGCGTGGCTTTGAACCGCGTCGAGTGTGTCACCCATCGACTCCTGGACGAGTCGACATCCCCAGGCAATCGCCGGACGTCGCCCGAGTGTGAAAGCGCGGATTCGCAAGGCTTGATGAAAGTCCCCTCGATCGGCCAATTGTTGACTCAGATCCGCGGGGCTCGTCAGGCCCTCCGCCAACGCGGGTGCCTCACCGCCGAGGTTCAATCGACTGACGAGCTCTCGAAGTGTCATCGCCGCGGCGGCTGCGGCCACGCCGTCGGCAGGTCGCCGAGGCGCT
>JBGTCJ010000598.1:0-4095 GCA_041748895.1 Pirellulaceae bacterium | reverse complement strand
GATCCGGCGAAGGTCAGTGGATTCGCGTTCGGGCTGGGTGTCGAGCGTCTTTGCATGCGTCGTCATGGGATCACTGACATCCGAGACCTCTTCAGTGGTGATGTGCGGTTCCTTCGGCAGTTTTGATCATGGGTTCATGAGCCAATGCTAGTCTCCTGGAAGTGGTTGTCGCGGTACGTCGAGTTGACGATGCCTCGCGAAGAACTCGAGAACCGTCTGAGCCTCTCGGGCCTGAATCACGAATCGACCGACGCGATCGACGGCCAAGACTTCGTGATCGACTTGGAGGTCACGAGCAATCGTGGTGACTGCTTGGGACACATCGGCGTGGCTCGGGAGATCGCCGTCCTTTACGACCAACCGCTGAGCATCCCGGCGATTCATCTGCCCGCGACGGGGCCCGCGGTCGAAACTTTGATCTCGGTCACCAATGAGTTGACCGACGCTTGCCCACGCTATACCGCGCGGGTCATCTCGGGCGTCCGCGTCGCCGCGAGTCCCGCGTGGCTGGTTCGCCTGCTCGATGCCGTCGGCATCAAGTCGATCAACAATGTGGTCGATGCGACGAATTTCGTTTTGATGGAATGCGGCCAGCCGCTGCATGCCTTCGATCTCGATAAGCTTGCGGGTCAACGGATCATCGTCCGGGCCGCTCACCCGGGTGAGACGATGGTCGCGATTGACCACCACACGTACACGCTCGAGCCTTCGATGTGTGTGATTGCCGATGCAGAACATGCGGTCGCCGTGGCGGGCGTCATGGGCGGCGCGGAGACCGAGGTCGATGCGACGACCCAGCGGGTGCTCGTCGAATCCGCGATCTTCACGCCGCTGTCGGTTCGGCGAACGGCTCGCCGGCTCAAGTTGGCGAGCCCGTCCTCGTATCGGTTTGAGCGCCGTGTCGATCCCGACCGAGTCGATTGGGCCAGCCGACGGGTCTGCGAACTGATTCTCGAATCGGGTGGCGGCGAAGTGTCTTCAGGCGTGATCGACACCGCGCCGCAAACACCCAAGCGACCGCCCGTCACACTTGCTTTCTCGCAGGTCCAGCGCCTGCTCGGGATCGAGATCGACCGAACCGATATCGTTCGGATCCTCACCGCTTTGGGGTGCGAAACGATCAAACGGGACAGCCGCGCGATCGAGTTGCGGTCTCCGTCGTGGCGACATGACCTGACCCGTGATGTCGATCTGATCGAGGAAGTCGCTCGGATCCACGGTTACGACAAGATCCCAGAGGACGCGCCGGTCCCGGTCATTGCCAGCGCCAAGCGTCCGTTCGATCTGGCGCTCGAGAAAATCCGCGGCGTGATGGTGGCCGCCGGGATTAGCGAAGCGATGACGCCGAGCGTCGTGACCGACAAGATCGATTCGATGGTATCGCCCTGGACCACTCGGGCGGCATTGACCACGCAATCCTCGATGCTCGAGGGTGCCAGGACACTTCGCCGGTCGATGTTGCCGAGCCTGCTGCAGAGTCGCGGCGCGAACTGGGCGGCGGCCAGTGTCGACGCGGACCTTTTCGAGATCGCTCACGTCTACCTCCCAGACGAAAACGACACGCGATTGCCGGTTGAGCGATACATGATCGCGATGATCAGCGGTCAGGATTTCTTCGTGATCAAGGGGGTGATTCAGACACTCGCCGAGCGACTCGGGATCCGCGAGAAACTCGACTACGAGGTCATGCCGCTGGTGGGGATGGACGAAGCCTGGTCGACCAAGATTACCGTCGGTCGCGACGAGCTCGGCTATCTCGGCAAAATCGCGCCGGCACTGATGCGGCCGTGGAAACTGCCGGGGCAGGTGGTTGCCGCTGAGCTGTCGATTGACGCGTTGCTGAAACACGCGAGCCTGGTCCCGCAGCAGCGATCCGTCAGCGTCTTCCCGTCAGTCGTTCGCGACTTGAATTTGATTGTCGATGAATCCGTCCGCTGGTCGTCGCTCGAGCAAGCCGTTCGAGAAGCGGTTGTCGAGGAATTGTCGGCGGTTCAGTATCGCGAGACCTACCGCGATCCCTCCAAGGACGGTCAGGATCGCAAGCGAATCCTGTTGACCGTCGAATTGCGCCGCGCCGACGCGACGCTGACAGGCGGTCAGGCCGACGAATTGATTCGACGGATTCTCGAGCGCTGCGAGCAAGCCGTCGGCGCCAAATTGCTGGCGTGATTCCGCTAGACGTACTCGCGATCTTTGACGAGGCCGGGTAGCGGGAGCGGGTACTTGCCATCGGCACCGGCCAGCACCGGCGCTGGCGAGTCAAAGGTCAATTTATCGACACCAGGTGCGAACTCGTGGGGGTGCGTGAGCATTTGTGCGAGCGTGATCTTTTGACCGGTGTGAGCGGCCATACGACCCATCGAGGTCACCAGGCTAGCCATCGCGCCGCGTTCGAGTTCGTTGTGCGGCTGGTCATTTCGAATGGCGGCGATCAGATGCTCCCATTCCAGTTGGTAGGGGCTTCGCTCGGGTTGCGGAAAACTCCAAGCGAGATTCTTCGGCTCCATCAGTTGGCTATTGTAGATCCGGCACTTGGCCGGCGAGTGCGAAGCGGTCGAGATCACCGCAGATCCTTTGGATCCATGGGCATAGGAGGCGAACTCGGCTTTGCAACCGGGCATCGTGCGACCATCGACAAAAAGTTTGCCGCCGTCCTCGAACGTGTACTCGATCGCGTAGCTGTCAAAGTTCTGGTCGACCATATTGCCACGGTAGTGGCGACCACCAATCGCGATCGCATCGACGGGCCACGCGTCCTTCATCCAACAGCATTCGTCGATGTTGTGGATCAAAAAGTCGCTGACCGCGCCGCCGCTGAGCCAGAGGAATCCGTGGAAATTTCGGATCTGGTAAAGCAGTTCATTTTCACCCGCCGACATCGGACCGCAGGCGGCGCTGCCCGTCGGGCCCGTCATGCGGTAAGCACGGAGCATGTTTAGTTCGCCGATCTCGCCGTTCTGGATCCGGTCAAACAGCTCTTGTCGCGCTTCGCAGTGGCGGCACATCAACCCGACGGCGACCTTGAGATTCTTCTCGACCGCCCCTTTGTTCAGCTGCAGGATTCGCTGGGTTGTCGGAGCGTCGACGGTCACCGGCTTTTCCATGAAGACGTTGACGCCCTTCTCAATGGCGTAGGCGAAGTGAACCCATCGAAATGCCGGCGGCGTAGCGAGGATCACGACGTCGCCGGGCCGCAGACAATCGATCGCCTGCTTGTACGCATCGAACCCGACGAAACGCCGCTGCTCGGGTACATCGACCTTCTCGATGACCGATTGCGAGATGTCCACGTTGCGGTTGATTCGCTTGATTTCTTGAAGTGACTTCAGCTTGTTCTCGAGGGTGCTCTCAAAGACATCGGCCATCGCGACCAATCGGATCGGTCCGTTGTCGACCGAGAGCGCGTTCACGGCGGCTCCCGTTCCGCGACCGCCACAGCCGACCAGGGCAATGCGGATCGTGTTGTCCTCGGCCGCGTGAACCTGCGGAATGGCGGCGGCCGTGACCAGCGACGCGGCGGTGACCGCGCTGGATCGGCGAATGAATTGGCGGCGAGAAGGTTGGGCGGCGCCGCTGATTGGGTTCGAGCCGGCGGTGGTGTCGAGGGGAGCGTTCATGACGGCAAGACTCTTGCGTGGGGAGGAGGGGCGGGGAGGGCCATACGGAACCGCTGCGGAAATGAAATCGATACGGCAGAGTCTCCTTGGCTAGGGGTCGAGTTGGAGTGGGTCGCACTTTTCCCACTTGCACTGCCTCTGCTCGTCGGTGGGATCGACGAGAGGTCGGACGACTCGGAAGCCGACTCCTTGGGCATCGGTAAAGTACCAAATGCTTTGCGGAATCTGTGGGTCCTGTTCTTTCCAGGATTCATCGCTGCCGACGCGGGCCGCCGAACGCAAGCGGTCCGGATCGTCGAGCCACCCACCTCCGCGAACCATCCGAGGGTAGATTTCGGTCGGGATCTCCAGTGGGTTGTCGATCGGCCCGTCGGCGGCAAGTCGCCAGCGCCGGGAATAGGTGTCGTCGCGGTACTGATCGAGTACCCATTCGGCGACATTGCCATGCATGTCGTGGAGTCCCCATGGATTGGGCCGT